>NZ_WSPP01000201.1:0-280 GCF_009767705.1 Myroides sp. LoEW2-1
TGAAAATGTAATCAGACCTGTAGCAATTGGTCGTAAAAACTATCTCTTTGCCGGTTCTCATGATGCAGCACAAAGAGCAGCTATGGCCTATACGTTTTTTGCCAACTGCAAAAAGCATGACATTAATCCATATAAATGGCTAAAGTATGTTCTTGAAAATATTCAATCCATCAACCACAAGAATATCGCAGACTTATATCCTCATAATTACAAGAAACTTATCCTGGATAATGTAGAAGAATAATTAGATCTCACAAGATGTACTTGCTCGGGTGCATAC
>NZ_WSPP01000202.1:0-6407 GCF_009767705.1 Myroides sp. LoEW2-1
ATTTTATAGTTAGCTTGTTGTGTAATAGATTTTATTTATTATCTTTGATTCGATTGATAAGTAAAGTCTATTAAGTTTTTTAATATGAGTATAGAAGAGCAAGATAATAATCAAGAAAATTTACCAGATATCAATCAAAATGATAATCAGGTAGAGAATAATCAAGGTAATGAACCTGGTATAGTTACAGATGAAGCTGTATTGGATTATTTTAAGAAGAAAGGTAGAGAGGTAAGTTCCATAGATGAGTTATTAAAAGAACCAGAAAAGGTTATTGAAACTAAGGAAGTGAATCCTTGGGAAGATTTAATGGATGATGACGACAAAGCTTTTTTTAACTATAAAAAAGAAACTGGTAGGACACGTAAGGAGTATGAAGCATTAAATACTAATATTGATGATATTCCACCATTACAGTTTGCTCGTGAACAAGTATTAAAGGAATCAGGGATTAAATTAAGTCAAAGTCAAGTAGATGAGTATCTTGAAAACAAATTAGGTATTTCAGATATTAATGACTTAACTACTAATGATTTAATAGAACTATCAAAGTATGGTAAGTCTATAAAAGATGCACGCTTAGAGGAGCAAGAAAAATACAGACAACCTATAAAAAAAGTAGTGCATAGTGCACAGCAGAATAATAATCAGGATGAATTAGTACAACTTGCCAATGGTACATTGATGAGAAAGTCTGATTATGAAATTGCTCAACAAAATCAAGATAAACACAATCAAATGATCAAAGAAGCTGTGAACAGTGTTACAGCAACTTCGTTTAAAGTGAGCATTGATGATAATGGTGAGCAAAAAGATTTGAATTACAACTATGATTATTCAGATAATGACAGGAGCAGTGCTCTGTCTATTGTATCTGACTTAGGAAAGTTTGTTCAAGACACCTATCAAGGTGCTGAAGGATTTAATCATAAACAATTTGCAGAAGATGTGTTTTGGTTAGACCCTAAGAATAGAAATACTGTTATTTCTTCCTTAGTTCATAAAGCAAGAGCAGAAGCTATTGAAGAAGTAATGAAACAAAGAGGTAATGTCAACTACAATACCCAATCTAATAATTTGTCAAACAAAGAAATGCCAGGAATTAAAATAATGAATATTAACGATATTTAATTTTTTCAAAATGGCTTTTGATTTAAAAGATACAAACAAATTAGGAATCCCTGTTATTGAAAATCCGGATTCTTCTTATGTTCCTAGACCTGAGAATTTTATTACAAAGTATGATTATGCAATGAAATTCGCACCTGAGATGATTCAAGGTTTGCATTTTGCAAATGGTAAAGGAAATATTACAGGTGTATTAGATGCTATTTCTAATGGAAGAAATAGAACATACGTTTCGGATATGATTCAATGGGCTGAGCAAGGTCGACTACACTTACATATTGAAGGTGTGAAAATTTCTGATAATGTTTTCACTTGTCCTAAACCACACCAGTTGAGAATTAACGATATTGTCGCTATTTCTGATGGTGAGAAAGAATGGCAAGCACACGTTGTAGAGATTACTTCTACTACTGTTTTTAAAGCATTAAACAAAAGTAGTGTTGATTTTCCAACTGAACCAGTAACTATTATTGCTGACTTTTTCTCTTCTGATAAAAAAGGGGGAGACGGAATGGATCAAGGGAAAAATTGGGATCCTAAAACACGTCAGAACTTTACACAAATTATCCCAGATAATTATACTATTTCAAATTCAGATGCGAAGCACATTACATGGGTAGGAGGCCCTAATAATGAAGCATACTGGATGCATACAGAAATTGAACGTTATAATACTATGTTTGACAACAAAGTAGAAATGGCAATTCTGTTTAATGACCGAGGAGATGATAACTCTCCAGCTGCTTTAGCAGGTTTACCTAGAGGTCAACAAGGGGTTATTCCATTTGTTGAAAATTATGGAAATATTGCAAATAACTTAATTGCTAGTGATGATGATTTATCAGACTTAGCATTTAGAGCAAAGCAACAAGGGGTATGTAAAGAGTTTATGTATTTCGCTAGGCATGCTCAAATGAGAGCTATTAGCAAAATGGCTAAATCTCTTAATGCAGCTCATGTTAATGGTGGCTATTATGGAGCTTTTAACAATAGTAAAGACATGGCCATGGCATTAGATTTTACTTCTATCTATATTGATGGAGTTGATTTCCACTTTAAACCTTGGGCACTATTGGATGACCCAACATTATTAGGAGCAACTAATTTTGATACTTCTTCTTTAGCGTTTTTTGGTGTACCTACAGGGCGAGTAGATGTAATGAATAATGGTAAAGTTGAATCTGTACCCTATTTAGAGGTTCTATATCGAGGAATGGATAGAAAACGTCAAATGAAAATGTTTGGTCTTTTTGGTCAACAAGTAAAAGGAGACCGCTCTTACATCGATTTGTTAACTGAATGTACTAATAGAGTGGTTGGAGCTAACAACTTTGTTGTAGGTCGTTCTACTGAGGTATATGTATAAAAACTAACTAATGAGTCAACTACAATTGTTGGCTCATTGTTTCTATTTTTAAATTATGGCACAAATTATTTTTAGACTTATAGGGAATAAACACCCACAGAGCTGGACACTTCCTATTAATGGAGCTACAGCTGTAAAACCTGGTACAAGACAGTCCAAACTGATTAATTATTACAAAGGGAATGATTCAATCTTCACAGAGGATGTTCTTGCTGAGAACAAGGAAATTAAACCAAGTAAGATACCTGCGTTTGTATTAAACGAAATTGTAGGAAAAACAGAGTTAAAGGTAAATGAAACAGATACTAATCTAATTCAGTTACTTAAATCTCACTCTTGGTTTGGTAAGAAATACGGTATTTTCACTTTGGAAAAAGAAAGTGAAGATGCATTGAAAGAGTATGACTTAAAACTTAAAGCTGCTGAATTAGTAAAAGACCTTACTGATATTGAATTACGTTCAAAGGCTATGGTAGTGTTTGGAATTGAAGCTATGCATTGGCAGTTAACAGTAGCTAATCACAAATTAAAAGAATTAGCTTTTAACAAACCAGAAGATATTATATCTAAGTTAGAATCTAAGAATTTTGAATCTCAATATATTGCTGCACAAGCTTTCGTAGAAGGTATTGTAAAGAATAACTTAGGTCAGACAAAAGTTATTTGGAGCGACACAGAAGAAACAATCATTACGTTAGCAGTTGGCGAAAAAGGGAATATAAAACTTGGAGAGTTTCTTAACAATGGAAGCGACCAAGCTTTATCAACAATGCAAGTAATCGCTCAAAAACTTGGTGTTGAAGACAAAAATATTCCTACATCTACATCAAAAGAAAATTCAATTGTTTTGTTAGAAAAGGACAAGGAGATTGAAAAGTTAAAATATGAATTAGCTTCTAAAGAAAAGGATACATCTAAAGATGATTTGATTGCAGAATTACAAGCTAAGTTGGCAGAGGTTAAATCTATCAAGGAAGATGAAGTAGTAAAAACAGAAACTACTGAGTTGACTTTAGAAGAAGCTCAAGCAAAATATTTTGAGAAATTTGGAAAAGAACCTGGTCCTAGATATAAGAATGATATAGAATATATTAAAGCTGAGTTGAATAAATAGTTTTATATAAATAACCCTTACTATATAAAACTTATATAAATAAAATCTATTATCTTTGAATAAGATGATAGATTTTTTTTTATTATGTATTTGATTGATTTAGTTTATAAAACGATACTTGCTATTGCAAATAGTGATATAAGGGGTAATATAAAGCCTAGTGAAATTAGATTGTTAATCAATACTACTATTGAGGAAATATATGAGAGTTATTTCTATGAGTTAAATCGAATTCAAAATAGGGGTAATAAAGGATTAATAGAGCAAGGGATTGGTAATATATCTGATAGAATCAGAGAGAAATTAGACCATTATAAAGTAGAGTTTTCAGCTACCTTACAGAATGATATTATTTCACTACCAAAAGACCTAAGGTACTTAGAAAGTGTTTTTGTAGATAATAGTGAAGTAGAACTATTTAAAAATCAATCAGCATTTAGAATAAATAAATCGTTTGCAAGAAAATTATACCCTATCGGATATAAGAACTCAGGGAATAGTATTGTAGTATACCCTATCGGATATAAAGTGTATCAAGTTACTTATTTGAGAAAAGTAAAAATGCCTAACTGGACATTCGTAAAAGTTAGAGGCACTGAAGTTTTTAATCCTTCCACATCAGATTTTCAAGATATAGATATGCATCAAAGTGAAGTGTATAATATAATTATCAAGACACTTCAGAAAGTGGGAATAAATCTGAAAGAACAAGAGCTTCAACAAGTAATGGCTCAACAACAAAATATTGAGTTTAATCAAGAAATTCAAAGTTAGTTATGACAGAAGAACAATATTATAGTGATCCAAAATCACATGGTAAATATCAGTATGTTCCTTTGAATGATATAATTGAGAATATGTTGTCAGAGACATATGATGAAGATTCTTATTTAAAAAATACATCAAGGAGTAAGCTATTAAAACATGCTCTTAATGGTATTAAACAACTCAATACAAATACTGCGAATGATATACTTGCTGTAGAAATAACTGTCCCAGATAGTTTATATATTACTATGCCCTTTGATTATGTTGATTGGGTAAGAATATCTGTAATTATAGATGGTAAACTTCAACCATTGAATGAGAATAAAAAAATAAATACTGCGATAGCTTATTTACAAGACCATAAAGGGGAATTGTTATTTGACGATAGAGGAATGGTTTTAACAGCTGATTCAGGCAATATTTACAACACACCTTATCAAAGATATAAAGTTGAGAGTTGTTGTGGTTGTGGAGGAGGAAACTTCTCTAATAAGGATTTTTCTAAGTATGGGGAATTTGTAATAGACGAGCGTAGAGGTACGATTGCTTTCTCATCAGACTTAATGGATAAAGATATAGTTTTGGAATATATTTCTGATGGACTACAAGCAGATTTAAGAGAAGAAGAGATAACTATACATAAGTACTTACAAGAACCTCTTGAAAATTTAATATACCATTTATGTATTGAACGCAGAAGGAATGTGCCAGCTAATGAAAAACAGCGTGCATTTCAAAGGTATAAAGGTTCTCTACATCAAGCTAAACTTGATAAGATGAATTTTAAGTTATATGAAGTATTAAGAAGGATTTAGTTATGCCAAATATTAGAAGAACTTTTGTAAAAGGGATAATGAATAAAGACGTAGATGAACGTCTTTTAGATGATGGGTATTTTCGTCATGCTGAGAATATTATAATTAATACTTCAGAAGGTAGTAATGTAGGAGCAATAGAAAAGTGTTTATCAAATAAGCAGTTGACTAACCTTTACATAGGAAGTAATGTAGAGACATTAGGCACATATACTGATGAGGCAAAGAGAAAGTTATATTGGTGGGTAATATCTAACAGAGGGTGTTATGTATTAGAGTATGATATACAGACAAAAGTGTTGTACTTTTTATTACAAGATACTAGAACAACAAAAGTGTTAGACTTAAAGAGGGGAAATTTAATAACAGGCATAATAAAAATTGTCTCAGAAACAGCAGGTAAAGATTTACTTATTTGGTCTGATGGTAATATGGAGATTTGCTGTATTAATATTGAACGATCTAAAAAATACGCAGAAAATGGATTTGAAAAAGAGGATATATATCTAATCAAAAAGCCCCCAATTGAAGCTCCAAAAATTACAATGAGTTTTGACGAGGACTATTCTAATAACATTCAAGATAAGTTTATCGCATTTTCTTATAGATATAAATACCTTGATGGAGAATTTTCTGCAATTTCAGCCTTTTCTAATTATGCTTTTGAACCATTAGGTTTATCTATAGATTTTGATACTAACGATAATGTTGGTATGGTAAATAGATACAATGCAGTAAGAGTAGATTTTAATACTGGAGACAAGAGGGTTAAAGAAATTCAAGTATTAGCTAAGGAAAGTAATTCAAATAATGTTTATATCGTTGAAAATTTCGTAAAAGAAAAAGAAGGGTGGGGGCATAATCAAATAAAAAGCATAAAATACTCTAATAATAAATTATATAATCTACTTCCTGAAAGAGAATTATATAAACAATTTGACAATGTACCACGAAAAGCTAGAGCACTTACAGCTATATCTAATAGACTTATATTAGGTAATTATACTGAGGGATATGATATAAAAGACCAGAATGGATCTCCTATAAAAATAGATTATAATGTTGGAGTTGCTTCTGAAAAAATAAATATTGAACTTCCTATTTCTAGTTATATACATGATAAATGGTTTGTATTTAAATTTTCTAATCTAAAGAAAGGTAATGTCCTTGAATTCAATTTAGAGATAATGTCAAAATGGAATACAAATGTCGATTT
>NZ_WSPP01000203.1:0-1602 GCF_009767705.1 Myroides sp. LoEW2-1
ATTATAGTTTATGCTTACGTGAAAATCTCTTTTTTAATTAAATTCCCTAAGAGAGTCATTTTTATTCTAAATTTGCCTATACATAGATAGTACTTATATTAAAAGTAATATGCGGTAGATATGGGAAGAAATACACCTGCCAATAGAAAGGCTGTAAAGGATAAGATAGATAAAAAGAAGAAGAAAGAGCAAGAGGCAGCTGTTAAGCGTAAAGCTCTTTTGAAAGAAATAGTAAATCAAATGAAAAATAAATAATCAGTCTATTAGTTTTATAAAACCAGAGAATTCTATGGTCCTTTATAAAAAGTATGTAGATCTTTTTATTTAAAGTTATTCTAAATAAAATAGTAGAATAGAAAGAATCTTTCTATTTTTGGGAGAAACTCAAAAAATCATGAAGAACAGTATTTTTCGCTTCGGTTTAATTCTTCTAACAATGGGAGCGATGCTATCTTGTAGTAGCACAGTAAAACCGGATAAGGCAACACCTATTACTAACTTTAAAGTGGATCACTACTTAGGTACCTGGTATGAAATCGCACGTTTTGACTTTCGCTTTGAAAAAGACTTAGATAATACTTCGGCACAATATAGTCTAAATGAGGATGGGAGTATTAAGGTCCTCAATAGTGGATTTAACTATGTTGAGAAACAGTGGAAAAAAGCAGATGGGAAAGCAAAGTTTAGAGAAGATGAAAGCACTGCAGCACTTAAAGTAAGTTTCTTTGGTCCTTTTTATTCTGGTTATAACGTCATTGCTTTAGATGAAGATTATAAATATGCTTTAATTGCAGGAAAGAATCTTGATTATCTTTGGATTCTCTCAAGGGAAAAAACTTTACCTGAAGATGTGAAAGTAAAGTATTTAGAAATTGCAAAAGAAGTTGGATATGATACTTCTCGTTTGATATGGGTAAAACACGATAAGAGTGATAATCCCTATTTAAAATAATACAAATAAGCCCTCTAAAATAATTATGAGGGCTTATTTTTTATAGTATTTATATTGAAGTCACTTTGTAATGCTCTTTTACAAAAAGGATAGATTCCTTACATAAAATCTCTAAAGCGGCTAAGTTAATATCTGTTATTTTGCTTATATAGATGCACGCTTTTCCCATCTTGTATTTGCCTAAATCTACTAAGGCCATTCTACTTTTTTCGGTATCAGAGAAGACGTAGAGAGAAAATTTATCTTTGCGCGGAGAGAATCCCAAAATGGGAGCATCACCTTCATGGCCACTTGCATATTGATAATGATAATTGCCAAAACCTATAATGGTAGGGCCCCACATTCTCGGCTGATAACCAGACCAATGTTGAAATAATCTAATCAATTCTAGAGAATCTTCTTTCTTTTGTTGATTTTCTACATAGGAGTCTATAAATGTAGATACCTCTTGATCCGTATAAGTAGTTTTATTCTTTGCCATTGACACACTGAATTAAAAAATTAAAATAAGTATTTATATTGAATAAATAGCCAAAGACAACAAAAACGAGGCTGTCTAAAAAGCCTAAAAAACAAAACCCCGTCTAAAAAAGGCGGGGTTTTTTCATTGTTTGTCCTCAAAAATAATTATCTTCAAGGTGCAACCAAAC
>NZ_WSPP01000204.1:0-838 GCF_009767705.1 Myroides sp. LoEW2-1
ATATATTAGATAATTGATTAATATTAGAAATATTAAAATCTCTAATAAATGTATCTTGTTCTATTATGTTAGTAAAATTACTAGTTATAGTTAAATTGTTCATTTGGATTGAAATTTTGAGGATTAGTAATAGTAAATAATTGGGCTTTTTTCTGTTCAAATACAGATCTAAACTCATTTTGATAGATTGGATTTTGCTGATAGAGAATTAAAAGTTCTTGAACTGTTTTACAATTATTAATTAGGTTTCTAATACTTTCTTTAGCTCCAGCATGAGCTTCTCCTTTATTACACCATTCTAGTATTTTCCTACCTGTTGACTCATTAATTATAAACTCTGGTTTTCCCATAAACAAACTAGTTCTGTCTTTAGAAGATACCACATAGTGTTTTATATCAATATCAAATACAAGTGTAAACTCATAATCTACTCCATCTCTTTGTACAGCCTTTAATCCAACTTTTTCAGGTACATACTTACCATCTTTTTGATTTAGTACATAATCCTGTTTAGTTCTCATAGTAGCTATTATATGGGCTGAACTCTGTAGTATCTTATCTACAAAACTTTTTTGTCTAGGTGTTACCTTAGCCCAATTAGTAAAAGAATTACCTACAAGTTTAGAATGGAAGTCTAATAATTCATCCCAACAATGAGATATACTATCAATAATAATGACTTCCATGTTAGCCTGTTCACATATTTCTATTGCCTTAATATAAGCTTCTGGAGTAAATGAATATTCCACTGAAAGTGAACAGCCTATTCCGGTGTGAAAGTGAACAGTGTATTCCAGTGTGAAAGTGGACAGTTCTTCGCCTTGTTTTTTAGTAGTAT
>NZ_WSPP01000205.1:0-2666 GCF_009767705.1 Myroides sp. LoEW2-1
TGTTTATACAGCACGTGGTAGTTAATATTAAGCTTATTAATTGGTTTGTAAATGGCTGAAAGTTATATCTGGCTTTCAGTCATTTATTTAATGTGTAAAAGTAGATCAATTGAATATGATATAAATAGAAATTTATAACTGTGCTTTAATCTTTCATGGGTCTGTTTTGGGCTAATTCATGCGAAGCTATATATTTTATTAATTTTTAATTGTATTTATCAGGTATAACAATGCAGAAATATAATAATTCAAGTTTTAGTTTTATGAAACTAATTAATCTGCATTGATATACTGATAATTTCTAATTACTTACACTGTAAGTGGTTAATTAAGTGGTTTAGTTTGAAAATTTAAATAAGAAAAAGAATGAGAAAAAAGTTACCAGTAACTGTGTTAAGCGGTTTTCTTGGAGCAGGTAAAACAACATTACTCAATCATATTTTACACAACAAACAGGGATTAAAAGTTGCTGTTATTGTCAATGATATGAGTGAAGTTAATATTGATGCTCGCTTGGTTGATAATCAAAATATTTTATCAAGGACAGATGAAAAGCTTGTTGAGCTAAGCAATGGTTGTATATGCTGCACACTTAGAGAGGATTTAATTGAAGAGGTTGAAAAGCTAGCCAAAGAAAATAGATTTGATTATTTACTTATTGAAAGTACAGGTATTAGTGAACCAATTCCCGTGGCTCAAACTTTTTCTTTTGTAGATCAAGAATCAGGTATTGACCTTTCTGAGTTTAGTTATATAGATACAATGGTTACTGTGGTTGATTCTTATAATTTCTTTAAAGATTTTAGTACAATTGATCTTTTAAAAGATAGAGAACTTACAGATATAAAAGAAGATTATAGAACAGTTGTAAATCTTCTAACAGACCAAATAGAGTTCGCGGATGTAATTGTCTTAAATAAAACAGATTTAGTAGAAGAGAATAGTTTAAATTTTCTTCAAACTGTTCTGCATACTTTGAATCCAGAAGCGAAGATTATAAAGTCAGAATTCGGAAAAGTAAATCCAGATGAGGTGTTAAACACGAAATTATTTGATTTTGAGCAAGCTCAATTATCTAAAGGTTGGCAATTAGAATTAGAGAAAGACTTTCATACTCCAGAAACAGAAGAGTATGGGATTAGTTCCTTTGTGTTTAAAGATCCAAGACCTTTTCATCCTGAGCGATTATGGGGATATTTAAATGAGAACTATCCGACTAATCTAATACGTGCTAAGGGGCTTTTTTGGATTGCAAGTAGGCCTAATCAAGCACTTAATTTTTCACAAGCAGGAGGTTCTTCTAGGTTAGAAATGGCTGGAGTTTGGTGGTGTAGTATTCCCTTTAATCAAAGAATAGAAAACCCTGATTTTGTATATAACCAAGATTTAATAGAATCTCATTGGCACCCAGTATGGGCGGATCGATTAAATGAATTGGTTTTTATAGGACACCATATAAATAAGCAAGAAATTATTACAGAGCTTCAAAGGTGTTTATTGCAAGAGGATGAGCAAGTTTTATTTAAAGAAAACATTGCCTTTAGTGATCCATTTCCTCAATATATATAATGATAAAAGTAAGTATGATTTAACCTAATAATTAGACATTATGAAAAAAGAAAAAATTAGTAAGATTATTTGTCTTGTTTGCATAATATTAGCTGTTTTATTTTTTAGTTGTAGTAATGATGATAATTATCAAGAATTAAAAAAGCCAACAATTGAAAATCTTGAAATAGGATATGCCAATAATAAAAAGGCCATAAGGGGTAGAGATTTCCATTTTAATGTAGATGTTGTGGCAGCAAGTAAAATAGGTTTAATCAAAGTAGCTATTCTTCCTAAAAAGGAGCAAACCTATTCAAGTAAATGGCAGTTAGAACTTGTTTGGGATGAGTTTAAAGATCATCGAAATACTAATGTACATAAGCATTTTACAATTCCAGAGAATGCTCCTGAAGGTCTTTATGATTTTGTATTTACTGTACATGATCAAAATGGTTCAGTTTTCGAGTTAAAAGAGGATTTTACGATTATAGATGCAAATAGTACAGCTGTGGATCCTATTGTGGATAGAGATATGATATTTAGAAATGATACCATGATTTATTATATGGGTACTTATAATGAAAATCCATTAAAATTTAAAAAAGGCGATGTGTTTATAGGACGTACTCAAATTAAGCAAATTCAAGGAGATGGTATATTATATACAGTACTTATTAAAGATAAACTAAACCATTCTCCTGAGACAGTAGCACAATTGGATTTAAGCAAAGCCATTATTATTTCAAAGGTAGAACATAAAGGTTTAGGACCAGCTTCCAAGATTTCAACCCTTCAAAATATAAATGGATCTTGGACAGGAGATAGTATTGTAATTGGAGCTGAAAAAGATAATCAGGGAAATAGTATAAATAATGCTAAATCTTGGGAGTCGGGTAAATATAATCTAGTTATTTTATATTATAACTCTACCTATAAAACGAGTGTTTTCAAATCTATACCAGTTTCATTAGAGCTTTAGAACCTTATTTAAAAAATAAAAACTTGTATATAATATCATTGTTAAAAGAATTTAGAAAGGTCCTTCACAGATGAATCATGTTTTAAGTCATAATAAGTAATCTAAACATATAAATAAGTGGGGGACCTTGTTGTCCCCC
>NZ_WSPP01000023.1:0-27840 GCF_009767705.1 Myroides sp. LoEW2-1
GATATAGTCTTTTTTAGAGCATCAATCCTCGTAATACTCTATTCTATCTATATTGAGGACATATTAACTATCCAATTAATCCAAAAGAATTCCCTTTGGAAATAAAACAAGCTCTATTGAGATAATACTAATCGTTTATAGTATATATTTAAAACGCCCTGCTAGATCTTTAGTAGGGCGTTTTTTTGTACACTAGATGCTGCGTAGTTTGCAATATATACCCACATCATCTTTCCACAATCCACATAAGGTAAAGGTCGAAATATCTTCCGTGACACATAATACATCTTTTAACTGTTTTCTTAACCTGTTTGACACATAAAGGGTTGCCTCTACTGGTAAAACAATTAACCAAAAACCAAAAAAAAAGCCTGTGAACATTCAGTCCACAGGCTTTATATAAATAAGCGAGAAATTAATCTTACATATTACGTCTGTACTGTCCTCCTACTTCAAATAACGCTGAAGTAATCTGACCTAACGAACAGACTTTAGAAGCATCCATTAATGCTTCGAATATATTGCCATTTTGAATAGCGACTTCTTGAATACGCTCTAATTGTTCTTTTACTAAAGCCTCATTAGCCTTATTCAAATTCTTTTTTGTCTTGATCTGGAATAGTTTCTCCTCTTCTGTTGCACGGATAACTTCAGCAGGAACTACCGTTGGAGATCCTTTAGAGCTCAAGAAAGTATTTACTCCAATAATAGGGAACGTACCATTGTGTTTTAATGTTTCATAGTACAATGACTCTTCTTGGATTTTAGAACGTTGGTACATTGTCTCCATTGCTCCTAACACCCCTCCTCTTTCTGTAATTCTATCAAATTCTGCTAATACCGCAGCCTCTACTAAATCCGTTAATTCTTCAATAATAAATGATCCCTGTATTGGATTCTCATTTTTAGCCAATCCTAGCTCTTTATTAATGATTAACTGTATTGCCATAGCTCTACGTACAGATTCTTCCGTAGGAGTCGTAATAGCCTCATCATACGCGTTAGTGTGAAGTGAATTACAGTTGTCATAGATAGCATATAACGCTTGAAGTGTAGTACGGATATCATTAAAGTCTATCTCTTGTGCATGCAATGAACGACCTGATGTCTGAATGTGATATTTCAACATCTGAGCACGCTCATTAGCTCCATACTTATTCTTCAGTGCTTTTGCCCAAATACGACGAGCTACACGTCCAATCACAGCATATTCTGGGTCAATACCATTCGAGAAGAAAAACGATAAGTTTGGCCCAAAAGCGTTGATATCCATTCCTCTGCTTAGATAATATTCTACATACGTAAACCCGTTAGCTAATGTAAATGCCAACTGCGTTATAGGATTTGCCCCTGCCTCTGCAATGTGATATCCTGAGATAGACACAGAATAGAAGTTACGCACATTCTTCTCAATAAAATACTCTTGTACATCTCCCATTAAACGAAGAGCAAACTCCGTAGAGAAAATACACGTATTTTGAGCTTGATCTTCTTTTAAGATATCAGCTTGTACCGTACCACGCACTTGTGATAAGGTATTCTTTTTAATCTCTGCATATACTTCTTTTGGAAGTACCTGATCACCTGTTACTCCTAAAAGCATTAGTCCTAGTCCATCATTCCCTTCTGGTAACTCTCCATTATATCGCGGTCTCTCGACGCCTTTCTTCTTATAAATAGCTTCAATCTTTGCTTCAACTTCTGCCTCTAATCCATTCTCTTTGATATAGATTTCACATTGTTGATCAATTGCTGCATTCATAAAGAATCCCAATAACATAGGTGCTGGTCCATTAATCGTCATAGACACAGAAGTTAAAGCATGTGCAAGGTTAAACCCTGAATACAACTTCTTCGCGTCGTCTAAACAACAAATAGAAACTCCTGCATTTCCAATCTTTCCATAAATATCAGGTCGGTGTCCTGGATCATTACCATATAACGTAACTGAGTCAAATGCAGTAGACAGTCGCTTAGCAGGCATGCCTAAAGACACATAGTGAAAACGTCTATTGGTACGCTCTGGCCCTCCCTCTCCTGCAAACATACGTGTAGGATCTTCTCCCTCGCGTTTAAACGGATAAAGTCCTGAAGTAAAAGGAAACTCCCCTGGTACATTCTCTTGTAATGACCAACGCAAGATATCTCCCCATGCCTCATACTTAGGCAGTGCAATTTTAGGAATCTGTAAATGTGATAAACTCTCTGAATGCGTAGCAATCTTAATCTCCTTATCACGCACTTTGAAAGAATATACAGGATTCTTGTATTTATTAACTTTTTGATCCCATGTCAAAATAACTTCCCAGTTATAAGGATCTAAGTTCATCTTCACCTTGTCAAATTCCTTTAAAAGAAGGTTGATGAACAATTGTGTATCAGCATCTTTAGAAACTACTGTTTCTTCTACAATTCCTGATTTATCTATTTCTGGCAATTTACCAGCTACTGTTTCTACTGTTTTAAAAATACCATATAACTTCTGAGCTACTTCCTTTTGAGAAAGGACAGTTTCGTCATATTTACGGTTATTCTCTGCTATTTCAGATAGGTAACGTGTACGGTTAGGTGGTATCACAAAGACCTTCTCACTCATCTCTTTTGTGATTTCGAAATTAGACTTTAAGTCCGCTCCGGTCTTCTCTACCACTTTATCCATAATCGCTTTATATAAAGCATTGGTACCTGGATCGTTAAACTGAGAAGCAATTGTACCAAACACAGGCATTTCGTCTGGGTTTACATCCCATAAGTTGTGGTTGCGTTGATATTGTTTCTTTACATCTCTGATTGCATCTAATGCTCCGCGTTTATCAAATTTATTGATTGCAACAATGTCTGCGAAGTCAAGCATATCAATCTTTTCTAACTGCGTAGCTGCTCCAAACTCTGGCGTCATGATATACAAAGAGGCATCTGAGTGATCTAAAATTTCTGTATCTGACTGCCCAATTCCTGAAGTCTCAAGGATAATTAAATCGTAATTAGCCGCCTGAAGTACTTGAAGTGTTTCTTCAACATAACGAGATAACGCTAAGTTAGACTGACGAGTAGCTAACGAACGCATAAATACTCGAGGATTGTTAATCGAGTTCATACGGATACGATCTCCTAACAGTGCTCCACCTGTCTTACGCTTAGACGGATCGACAGAAACTAAAGCTACTGTCTTTTCAGGGAAGTCAATCAAGAAGCGACGAACTAATTCATCTACCATAGACGATTTACCTGCTCCACCCGTTCCAGTAATACCTAATACTGGCGTATTCTTATGTTTCTCATGATCGTATTTAAATATTTTTAAGAAGTCTTCTTCCCTATTTTCCGCTAAAGAGATTAAGCGAGAAATCGTAGTAACATCTTTATCTGCTAAAGATTGGTAGACATCTTTTCCGTCTGGTAATTGTAAGTCCATTGTAGGATAATCGGCCTTCTCTACCATATCGTTAATCATGCCTTGTAATCCCATAGCTCGTCCATCATCTGGAGAATATAAACGAGTAATACCATAGTCCATTAATTCTTTTATCTCACTAGGCAAAATTACTCCACCTCCACCTCCAACGATTCGAATATGGCCTGCTCCTTTTTCTTGTAACAGATCATACATATATTTAAAATACTCGTTATGACCACCTTGATATGAAGTCATTGCAATCGCATTAGCATCTTCTTGGATAGCTGTATTTACTACCTCTTCAACGCTCTTATCATGTCCTAAGTGAATAACCTCACATCCTGTTGATTGGATAATACGACGCATAATATTAATCGCCGCATCATGGCCATCAAATAAAGCCGCCGCAGTAACTATACGCACCTTGTTAGTAGGCGTATAGGGTGTATTTTGTTGCATAATTCTTATTTTATAGTTTTTGAGTAGGAAAGCAATATAGTGAAATATTCGAATATTTGGTATCTAATTTCCAAGAATAATAAATCCTCAAAAAAGACAGTTAATAGAGCTACTATAGGATCTCAAAGCAGATAATACATGATAATTCCTAAAAATCACTGCTTTGAATAGTATAATTCTTTATTTGATCATGGGAAAATATAAAAAAACGATAAAAAGAAGTAATCGTAATTCTCATAAAATGAGAATTATATAAATTATAACATCAAAAGTTGACGATTTATCACTATATCTGATCAATAAATTAAAAGTTGGATAATAATTGAATATAATATTTTTTTTATATACATTGTGAAAACTTTACAACAACCAAACGACAACTTTATGAAACAACAATTATTTGAAGTACTTTTCAATAAAGTAGATGACTTCATCTCCCATTTTGAAAAAGTTCCCCTTAAGAGATTTAATAACGGATTAGCATGGGAACAGTTTTATTTTTCTTATTTTTCTTCCATGACGAATACTCTTATTCACTCTATGAATCATTTAGATTATGTACAGTTTAATAGTTATGTCATCCAAGAAGAAAAATTAGACAATATTGGATTGACCTATAATCACAAGAACGAGTTAGTCCGCGCCATTAATTATGAGGAGAACAAGGAAAATCACAAGTTAATTACGAAATACTTGCAAGATAACTTAGATAAGATAAGAACAAACAAGCAAGCAGATACTTATCAAAAAATATCTTGTAAATACGAAATAGACAATACTACATATTTTATCACAGGTACAGCTTTTGTGGATAGCGACACGCAAAGTGTAACTATAGCCTGTTGTAGTTTAGAAATTAACGGCGAGATAACCTATAAAGAAGATAGCTATACTCCTACTTTGAACAAAGCGACATGTGAAGAAGTATATCAGGAATTTATAGCATTAGATGATTGCAGTGAAATTGCTGCACACCAAGTAGCTGAGGAACACAAGATAAGTTTAGATATACTAAACAAAGATTTTATTTACTACTATGGTGATCAAGTAATTAATTACTGTAAGAAAGAAAGGCTTTTAAAAAGCCTTGAGTTATTGCTGTTTACCTCCATAGATACGGAACAAATAGCAAGAAAATCAGGGTTTAAAAATTGGAATGAGTTACTTGAAACGCTTAGTAAAATTCCAAATATTAATATGAATACACTAATTCGATATAATTAGAAAGTACAAAAAAAGGGCATCCAACTGGATGCCCTTTTTTTGTATCGTAACTACTAAATTGCTTTAGTTTTTTCTTTCAACCAAGCAGCTTCTTCTTTAGTCAATTTGCTTTCTAATGAATCATAAACCCACTGATTGTAGTTATTTAACCAATCAATATGTGCACTTTCCAGTAGGGACTTATCAACTAAATCCGTAGCAATATAACAAATCGTAAGAGTTTCAAAATCCATAAAATCTCCGAATTGATTTGAAGAAAGCTCTTTCGAGAGAACTAAGTTCTCAATTCTAATTCCGTGCTTACCTTCTCTATACAATCCTGGTTCAATTGAGGTAATCATCCCTACCTCCACTGGAATATCAGTAGCAGTTGGGTTAAATACTTGAGGTCCCTCGTGAACATTCAAAAAGAAACCAACACCATGTCCTGTACCATGTCCATAGTTTCTCAATGTAGCCCATATAGGTCGTCTTGTGATAGCATCTATCTGATATCCTCTTGTACCTTTTGGATATATAGCCATTGATCCTTCAATTGTACCTTTCAAAACAACAGTATAATCTTCTTTCTCCTCTTGGGTAAGCTTCCCTAAAGAAATAACACGCGTAATATCAGTTGTTCCTGTTTCATATTGTCCTCCTGAATCTACCAATAACAATCCTTCAGGTTTTAAGTCATAATTACTATGTGGTTCTGCTTTATAATGTGGTAAAGCACCGTGATCTTTGTATCCTGAAATGGTATCAAAACTAATATCTTTGAATCCTGGTTGAGCTGCTCTAAGTTCTCTTAAATGATCTGCGATATTCATTTCAGTTAGTGTTCCTGAAGCCACATTTTCTTCAATCCACTTAAAGAATTTTGTCAAAGCAACCCCATCGTTAATCATCGCATTTCTTTGATGATTTATCTCAACCTCGTTCTTTATTGCTTTTAGCATAGTAGAAGGATTCATTTCTTCCAAAATAGTTACATCTTGTGGAACTGAATCATAAGTAGCGAAACAAGTTCGCTTAGGATCTAATAAGATAATATCTGATTTACTTAGCCCTTTCAAGTATGCTTGTACTTTTGCATACTCTTGTATTTCCACTCCATGTGAAAGTAACTCACTTACCACTTCTTGAGATACTTTGTCCGAATCAATAAAGAGAATTGCCTTCTCTTGACTAATAAATACAAATCCCAAAGTAACAGGGTTACACTTAACATCTGTTCCTCTTATATTTAATAACCAAGCCAAGTCATCTAAAGAAGAAATTAAATGAGCAGTTGCTCTTTTTTGTTTCAATACAGCACGTACAGCAGCAATCTTGTCTTTAGTTGCTTGACCTGTTGTTGTTACTGGCAACGTATAAGCTTTTTCTTTAGGCAAAGTAGGTCTATTCTTCCATACAGGGTCTAACAAATCTACATGTCCATTGACATTAATTCCCAAGGGATCTAATATTGTCTTTACTGCATTTGCTACAGCTAATGAAGCTAAATTCCCGTCAAAAGCAACCGTTGCACCTTTTGGAAGAGTCTCCCCTAACCAAGTAACGTACTCAGGAGCGTGTTGTACTTTTAGTTTTACAAGTTCAAAACCTGACCCATTTAACTGCTCGTTAGCTTGAACAAAATATCTCGAATCCGTCCATAAACCAGCAAAACTTTGAGTAATTACTAATGTTCCAGCTGACCCTGTAAATCCTGAAGTCCATGCTATACATTTGTAATGGTCTGGTAAATACTCACTTATATGTGGATCTGAAGAAGGAATAATGTAACCATCTACTCCTTTCTCTTTCATTAAAAGACGAATCTGTGATAATTTCTCTAAATATGTCATTTTTTCTAAATAAATTTTTCAAGCTAAAGGTACAAAATGCAAATCATTGACAATAGCTATAACTGTTAAATTGAATTGTTTTGTTCTTTTTCAAGCTACTTAGTTACCAATTCGTATTTCTGATCTTTCTTAGACTTTAAAGATATTGTTTTATTGCTATTTACGTTACTATAATCAAAATCGCGAAGAGTCAAATCTCGTCTGAATAACTCGGGATTATTAATAAAACTTACAACCAAATTGTACAATAGGCTATTTTCTTCAATATTCTTACCTACAACTACGCGCATTCTCGTGTTTTTCTTTTCATTACCGCGTCTGTAATCATATACAAGCTGGCCTTTCTCATTCCATTTTGACTCTAAGAACTCTTCAAAATAGGCATCCCAAATTCCCTTTCCTTTTTCTGTAATTGTTGTTGCTCTTTTTTGAGCAAACCCCACATTGACAATGCTTGCTTTATTTAGATATCCTTCTTCTTTGGTCAATAAATCATATTCTATATTTTCGATAAAAATATTTCCAGCTTGTTTAGATACAATATAGTATGCTACTTTCCCTTGTTCTGTTACTTTAATTCTAAAGTTATCTTCTGTCTTTGAGAAAAAATATATGATTTCTTTGCCCTGATTTGAGTATACCACTTTCTCAAAACCTTCGTCATTTACCTCACTTTCATCTTGTTTACTCGATAAAATAAAAGGTGAAATAGCACCAGGAGGCAAAGAGTAGTAATAATCTAAGACTTTATTGTTAGAACCAACTGAAGCCTCTAAAAAAGAAAAATAATGTTTATCCAAATCAAAGTAATACGTTTTCTGAACCTCCCTATTTGCATACAGGTGATATCTATTATTACCTCCTACAAAAGATAGAGAATCTAAAACAAGTCCTTCGACAATAGCCCCTCTTTCATATATCCCATAGAACAGCGTATTATGTTTGTTATTTCGATATATATAAGGCTCTGTTACACTATCTGTTAATTTAATTGCCTCCAACTCTGTTTCTACCGAAGTATTTGTATCCGCAAAATTTGAAACGATCTTCTCTATTTGTAGGCTGTCATTTTCAATAGCTTTATATTGAATGTATTCGGTATTCCCTATTTGAACAAAATCCCTTGCCCACTCTATTTCCTTTTTAACTTCTACCTCTTGTCCAAAAACACTACATCCTATTAATAGAAATATCACATACTTTTTCATAAACCTATTTTTAATATAAAATCAATATATTCAATACTCAAAATTACAACTTTCAAATTAATTATCAATCTAAAAAAGTTTCAATAAATATGACAACAAATTAACGCGTTTTAAGTATATATAAAACTACAATATCTCTTTACTTGACATATACTTTAAAAACAAACTTTTACTTTAGATATGTACCGAAAAACTTATCCCAGATCACAGTATAGAAACCAAAATTGTGATTGGGGTACTGATGGTGGTGATTGTGAAACAAACTCAGTCCTAAAACATTCTTCTTTAAAAACTTAGCAATAGTATTTCCTTTCAATATTTCATCGTTTAAATGACCTATAGTTCCCCAGATAAGGTTAATAAAAAGATAGATTGCTATAGCTTGAACTGAAAATGAATAAACAAGTAAACACAAAATAAAAACTAAACCAAATCCAATTGCTTCTAAAGGGTGTAAAACAAATAAACTAATGCAATTCACACTTTCGTGCTTATGATGTCTTTGATGTACTGCTTTATAAAAAACGGGGGAATGTGCGATTCGATGAAATACATACATTAAAAAATCCATCATACCAATTAAAACAATTGTTTGAAGAATTATTGTTGCCCATGAACTATTCTCAATTACTTGTATAACATCTATTCTAAACAACTCAAATCCCACCAAAAAGACTATTGAATTGCAAACCAACACCACGAGGGTTAAGCGCAAATCCTCCTTACTTATAGGTTCTGTCGATGTCTGAATTTTCTTTCCACCACAATAAGTCGTGCAAAAGTGATAAAACAATACAGAGACTCCAATCAATATTGCATTTAATAGCAGTGAAAAAGAAACAAGTTCTACCCTTGATAGTAGCAATAATAAATCCAACATAATTTAATTCTAAAAAGTAAAAATAGTTAAAATAACTCCAGTTTACCCCATGCTAATAGTCTATTTGCATTAATTCTGCTATAAACACCATACGTTGAATAACCTTACAAACACGTATTCTATTCCTCTCTTTCCTTATATCCAATTCATATCAAAATCACAAACTAACTACACTTATTTAAATCAAGGTAGTAAAGAAAAACATGAATTATTTCCAAAATTGAAAAGATTTTACTCTTTTAGTAGGACACATCATAACCATTGTACCTTAGAGCTTCTCCAAAAAGAATTGGATTTATACAATAAGACCTTTGCTTTGCTTTGATTAGCTTTAATTTTCATTTACTTTTGGAAGTTTGATTACTTTTATTAACCCCAAAAAATAATCTCTAAGTGAATGAAACAAACTAAAACTGGCTCTGCTGTTAGTGCAGCTCTTTTATCTATGGTCTGCGTACAAGGAGGAGCCTCTCTGGCCAAAAAGCTATTTCCAATAGTTGGTGCTACAGGTACTACCTCTTTGCGCATTGGTTTATCGGCTATTTTACTCAATCTCATTAATAGACCAAAGATTTCTAAGTTTACCAAAAAGCAATGGTTATACTGTTTTTATTATGGTGGCTCGATTGCTTTAATGAATATGATATTTTACTTAGCCATTCAGAGGATTCCTTTAGGACTTGGGGTAACTATAGAATTTGTAGGTCCCTTGTTCTTAGCGCTTGCTCTATCACGTAAACTACTTGATATCATTTGGGCTTTATTAGCATGTATAGGAATCTTGCTTATTGTACCCTGGACAACAAATGACATTGACCTTATAGGTTTAGGTTTGGCTTTTACAGCAGGAATTTTTTGGGCATGTTATATCTTAATGGGCAGCAAAGTTTCCAAGGAGATGAATACTAATGACGCAGTTTCTGTTGGGCTGATTTTTGCCACATTCATTGTTGTTCCAGTTGGTATTTACTCAGGAGGATTGGTTAATCTAACTTGGACTTCGGCGGGAATTGGTCTTTTAGTAGCTATTCTATCCAGTGCATTGCCTTTTAGTCTTGACTTATTAGCCTTAAAAAAACTCCCAGCTAATACATTTAGCATTCTTACAAGTTTACAACCAGCCTTTGCTGCTTTATCAGGACTTCTGTTCTTAAAAGAACAATTGAGTTTGCTACAATGGATTTCGATTGCTTGTGTAGTGGGAGCGAGTATTGGTACCACCATATTTTCTAAAAAGTAAAACAGAGAACTTAAATGTTTCATAAAAACACGTTGTCCTATCAAATTGGCCACGTGTTTTTTCATTTTAAAAGGAGTTATAGGCTTCTTAAATGTATCTCATATTGTTGTATTATTCTACAATATGTCCTTTTTGATTTGTTAATAAATAGCCTTGTAGTACATTCTGAGCTGTTGGCATACATATTGGTCTATATATCATACCCAAATTCAAATAAATCGCTGAATATTCAGTAAAAGTAATATCAATCTTATTTGAACAATCATTTTTTTGATTTTACTAATTATAAAACACCAAGACTATGCGAACTTTAGAACCGATACAAGAAAAACAACAGCCGACAGAGAAAAGCTTCTTAGATAAAATAAAAAACATCTTCCATGAAGCCACTTTAGACAGAAAAGATTATATGGTTCTTTTGCTAACTTTTAGTGCCATGATTGGAGCTTCATTTCTTGTTTTTAGACTTAAACCCTATTTCAACAAACTTCACCAAGAAAGACTTAATACGGTATGGGGAGAAATCTTCTTAAACTCAACCTATGTGCTGTTGTGTATACAAATAGCATTTCTTCTTTTCATCATATTTCTATACATCAGATATAGAGCTATTAAATCTGTATCCGATGATGAACTTCCTACATGTACTGTAATAGTACCTGCATATAACGAAGGAAAGCTTGTATGGCAAACACTACACAGCTTGGCTGATAGCAATTATCCAAAAGAAAAACTACAAATTATCTCCTTAGATGACGGTAGTAAGGATGATACTTGGCAATGGATGCTGAAAGCGAAAGCTGAATTAGGAGATCGAATTGAGATCTATCAGCAACCTAAAAACATGGGAAAAAGACATGCCTTATATAGAGCTTTTAAGATAGGTAGCGGAGATGTCTTTGTTACTGTAGATAGTGACTCTATTGTAAGAGAAGATACCTTGAGAAACTTAGTATCCCCTTTCATCACTAATGAAAAATGTGGTGCTGTTGGTGGAAACGTTCAAGTATTAAACAGCAAAAGTGCCATGATACCGCGAATGTTAAATGTAAGTTTTGTATTTAGCTTTGAATTTATCAGATCAGCACAAAGTGTATTAGGATCTGTACTATGTACACCAGGAGCCTTAGCAGGATATAGACGTGAAGCCGTAATGAACTGCTTAGAAGATTGGATTAATCAAACATTCATGGGACAGCCTTCTGATATTGGAGAAGATAGAGCAATGACCAATATGATTCTAAAACAAGGTTACCACGTTTTATTTCAACAAAATGCCTATGTATTCACCAATACCCCTGAAAAATATAAAAATCTATATAAGATGTTTATTCGTTGGGAAAGAAGTAATGTGAGAGAAAATATCATGATGAGTAAGTTTGCCTTTAAGAACTTTAGAGAAGGCTCTAAAATAGGACCAAGAATTTTACTGTTGAATCAATGGATTAGAGTTATCATGGCCTATCCATTAACTATTGTAATGTTGTTGTTTATAATCACTCATCCTATTTTATTTGTTGTATCTACACTCTCAGGCATATTTTTATTCTCTACTATTCAAGTGTTTTTCTACTCAAAGAGATATAACATATTAGAGTCATTTTGGGCTTATCCATATAGTATTTTTTACACATTTACTTTATTTTGGATAACTCCCTATGCTATTGCAACTGCAAGCAGAAGAGGATGGCTTACTCGAGGTTAATTGTACTTTTTACTATATTTGATTACTTAAATACCTTCAATAAACAGATTGAAGGTATTTTTATTTAAAATAGGAATACAAATCTTGTGAAAAATGAATTTTCTCTTTATTTTTTAACATCTCTCTCCTTGTAAAACCCTTGTAGAATATAGGTTTTTAAATAAATATAATGTTATATTAGCAAATACTATCACTATACATAATCATAAATATAATCACTGAATGAAAAGACAAATTATTCTTACCGTTTCCTTACTAACATTTACAACAATCACCATCGCACAGGATGATAAGAATAGTATTGACAAGCAATTTACCTCTTTATTACAGGAATCCACTAACTACCAGTCTTACAAAGTTGTACCCAAAGCGCGATTAGAACAATTGCAAAAAAACGTTGGGGACTCTATAGATGCACTTCAGAGCAATATTGTTCAAGTAAACAATGAAATGAATAATCAAAAAGTAGTTGTAGATTCCCTTTCAAACAAGCTTGTAACCATACAAGACAGTTTAGATCTTGCCTTATCAAAAGAGAATAGCTTTGAAGTTTTTGGTATTTCTACTCAAAAATCAACTTTTCAAACTATTGTGTGGTCTATTATTGGACTCTTACTTTTGAGCTTAGGAATCATCTTTTTCCGATTTAGAAAGAGCAATAAAGATACTAAAGAAGCTTTAAAACGCTTAAATGACACTGAACTTGAATTGGAAGAACTCAGAAGAAGCTCTTTAGAAAGAGAACAGAAGATTCGCCGTCAACTTCAAGATGAGATCAATAAAAGCAAACAAGTTTAATACACACTAACTTGTAAAAAAGTCCAGATTGTAAATTACAATCTGGACTTTTTTATTACCCCTTTGCTTAAAAAAAGAAAACTGCTTCTCAATTAACCAATATATTAACACTAATCTATTTTATTTATTAAAATTAACCTTATATTAGCGAAAAATTTAATATATATTAAAAAATACAACTACTGAATGAAAACAAAAGTAATTCTTACTGTTTCTTTTTTAACCTTAGGTCTAACTTGTTTTGCACAAGAGATCGATAAAAGTATTGATAAGCAATTTGCTAAACTTCAAGCAGAATCTACAAACTATCAGTATTATTCAGTTATACCAAAGGATAAGCTTGCCATGTTAAGAAAGAATGTCAATGACTCCATTGTCGTATATAGAGATAGCATCACGAAGATTCAAACTGAACACCAGGATGTCTATAACACGATTGATCAACAGAAAGTAGTTGTAGATTCTCTATCAAAACAAGTAGAGAGTATAAAAAAAGAATTAGAAATAGAGCGAGCAAAACCAAATGGCTTTAAATCATTAGGTATAAATATTACTTCTACTTCCTTCCAAGTAATTGTGTGGGGATTAATAATACTTTGGCTACTGAGTATTGGCATAATCATCTTTAGATCTAAACAAAGTACGTTAAATACTAAAGATGCTATCAAGCAACTCGCTGACACTGAATTAGAATTAGAAGAACTCCGAAGAAATTCGTTAGAACGAGAACAGAAAATTCGCCGTCAATTACAAGATGAAATCAATAAGAATAGATTGTCAAAATAAAAAAGAGCTGACCTTTAAAAGTCAGCTCTTTTTGCATATAAAAACTTATAATGAGTTTAAGAAATCTAATAGATTCTCTCTTTCTTGTTTTGAGAGTGCCTTAAATCTATTTTTTGCATCTAACGCTTCCCCACCATGCCACAGTATTGCTTCTGTTAGGTTTTTAGCCCTTCCATCGTGCAAAAACTCTGTATGCCCGTTGACTAAATATTGATATCCGATCCCCCATAGTGGTCTTGTCTTCCATTCATTCCCATCAGCTAAGAAATCTGGTCTATTATCTGCTAAATCATCTCCCATATCGTGTAATAACATATCTGTGTAAGGATAAATAGTTTGATAAGACAAGGCCTTGATTGGACTATAACCAGTCTTATGCTTGGCAATATGACATTTTGCACAACCTATTTGATCAAACGTCTTCGCTCCTTTTCTGACAGATTCCTTTGTGTGATTACGCGATGCAGGTACAGCTAATGTTTGAGTATAAAAAGTAACTGCGTCTAAAACATCGTCTTTAATATCTCTTTGTACTCTCCAATTATAATCGCCAACATCGTGAGTGTAGTCCCCGTTAGATTGTCCTAAACCAGGTTTATTTGGAAACAGGTAATTTGTTATTCCAATATCGTTGACAAATGCAGCAGCACATTGTTCTAATAAACTGGCAGTATTAGCTTTCCAACCAAATCTACCGAGTTTTGTCGATTGCGTTTTTGCATCAAAGACGTAGTTTGCTTTACCAGAAATACCATCCTTGTCTGCATCGTCAATATCTTGATTCGCCAAAATATCCTGTTCAGGAATTGCCTCTAACAATCCTAAGCCAAAAACAGGCATACCTATTCTCGGAGAAAGTAAAACACTGTTGGGAAGTTGCCTATAAGCATTAATCACTGAATAATGTGGTTTCTGCAAAACTACCTTCGTACCATCTGCAAATTCTTCTGTTATTGTACTATAATTTACCTGGAACTCTACCTCTGGTTGCGTTCCAAAAACAGCTTGATTTTGTAGCTGTAAACCAAACCCTGGAATCGGCATTGGTCCACCATTCTTGGAGACTCCTGGAACACTTCCTCTAAGGAAAAAACCACTGCGCATTGCCAAATCAACTGGAAACGCTGCTCTACCATCTTTTGGATGGCAAGAGATACAAGAAGAATTATTAAAAATAGGTCCTAAACCCTGATTTACTTGATTGGGTGGAGTAACAAATACAAACTCAAAGATCAAATCGCCTGTTAGATGCAGTGACAAATCTTCTGCTGACAAATTACTCGCAGGCATTCCATAAGCATTACTTGAACTTATAAAAGTAGTTGTCTCTCCTCCTGCCATCATTCTCTCCTCCAAATCAGGTAATTGTACATACTCTGCACTATCATTGTTAGAACAAGCACCTAAAAAAAATATTCCTATCGTTAAAAACAAGTATGTCGCATTACTTTTCATTTTATAACAGATAATAATTAAGCCTTGAATTGCTTCAAGATCATTTGATTAAAGGCTATTTACAAAAGATCTTAGTTTAGTATCTAAAAGATTTGCCAAGTCATTTACTTTATTTTGAGCATCTTTCACCTCTTTTCTATTCTTGTAAATTGCCTGAGTAAAAGTATTAGGAATTGCATCAATGGCATTAATTGCATCAGTAATAGCTTGTTTGATTTCCTTATCTAAGGCAGCATTCTTCTCTTGTACAATTTTAGAAATTCCATTGACGTCTTGTTTGTAGTAACCGTTATAAACATTTTGAATACTAATAATATTGTCGATGAAATCTTGCTTAGAGTTATTGCTAAATCTTGACTCTTCTTTTTCGGGCATTGGTGTACTGCCTTCAGGATTCAGTGGTTCTTCTATCTTACCTGTACCGACTTCATCAGCTATGGTAAACAATCCATCTACCAACTCTTCTAAAGCTGCTTGATACGAAGGATACTTATTGTTGCTTGGTCCTGCAGAGATAAATATCTTGCCATAATTTCCTTTGTCAGCTCTCCAAGCGTCATATAGGTATTTTGTATTTAACTGTAAATCCTCTGTTGCAGCTACTAAATATTCAATTTGTCTGTCACTTAATTGATCTGCTTTCTTTAGGCCATCTTCGCCCCACACAAGAAACTCAATTAAGTGAAATCCCCTTGCTTCGTGATTGGCACTTATTAGTTTTGCAGTAATGGGCTGATTGCTTTTAAGAATATTATTCATCGCCTCTACATCTACTGGCCAAGTGTCCATTGCAGGATCCAACCCTTGCGTTTCAACTGGCCCATAAAGAAATCCCTCTGACTGTTCCCATGGTTTTCGCGTATCTACCCATGCCTTTTTTACTTTCTCTAAGTTTTCATCTGTAGAAGATTTTGCAAATACATTCACTGCATCCTGCAATTCAGTAGCTTTGATATTCAAGTCCTTATAAGTCTCCGTAATCACTTTTTGCGTAAGATCTGTCAGGACATTTTTGTATAAATCATCTACTTTTGGCGTTTCTGTTTCATCACTATTACTACTGCAGCTAAATGCTATTGACGATAATATGATAAAACCTACTGCTAATAATCTTGTTTTCATAACTTTAATGTATTTATATTAAAAACTAAACCCAATTCCCAAAGAGAATGTGTTTTCTTTTTGCTTTTTGTCGGTATTGATAGAGGTTACTGGATCGAAGTGATATGACCCTAAAATACGCGTAGAATAATGTGCTTTGAATACTACTTCTGGAAGTATAAACCAGTTGATTCCCCCAGTATAAACACTTCTTTGCCAGCGTGGTTTTCTGACAACACTTCCTTCTGTTTTATACATAGAATCATAATAGTCGTATCGGATAAATGGATATAACTGTTGTTTGAAATTAAAAAAGTGAAGAATTTCATAGCCTAATTCCGCTGATACACCTAAAGCATTTTTTCCAATCGGAGTGCGCTTTACACCAAGATTTTTAGAAAGGCTTGCATTTTTTCGACTAACAATATCAGAGTTCTCTATATTTCCATATACAAAGACACTGTTAAATCGCAAGAAGCTTTCATTATAACTGATATGTGATTCAAAAAGAGTAACATAAGACGATACATCCATATCTTTCTTAGGCCTGTTGGCTGCAGCATCATTGATATAGGCTGCAAAACCAAAGTAAGTATCCTTATGCGTTCCAAACTTGTAGTCAAGTCGAGCTGAAAAAGCGAAACTATTAGCTACACTCATTTCAAATCGCTGTTGATGTCCTCTTTTAATCCAATTTCTCGAACTAAACCCCGTCGCGTCCAAACCACTCGTAATAGATAATTCATATCGCAACTTTTGATTGAGAAACTGACCATAAAACTGTATCCCATTCTCATACCAACCCAACGGAAGTAATTCACTTTCCATTTCTTGCCTATGTGTTGTGAAATACTGTGTAGGTCTGTCCAAACTCTGAGCCAAATTGGTATGAAGTTTCATACGACCAGCCTTAATATTAAAGTATGGTTTAATCTGAAAATCTACGTACAATTGCTCTAACTTAACTTCCCCTCCTGCTTCAATTTCACTCTCGTATTCGCCGAACTCCTCTTGTGTATCTAATTCTATGGTAGAACCTGTTCCCCCATGTTCAAATTCTATCTCAGCCTTCAACTTAATTCGATCAGTAAACTGATATCCTAAGTATAAGTTTAATCTCTCAATATCAAATTTGTCTTTAATATTCAAATCTGTATCGTAGCGACCATAATTGTAGTAATTAATCGCTCCATACCCATTTAAACTAAACCGCTTAAGATCAAAAGGCTTTATCTGCTCCTTTTTTTCTATCTCTTTTAACACCTCTTGTTTTACTTGTTCTACTAAGAGTCTATTAGCTATAGAATCAGCTTGTTGTGCTAATGTTAAAGTAGAATACAGAAACACGACAATTAATAATCTTATACTCATAACAGCTGTTGTAAATGTTAATATTTCACAACAAAATTAACTTATTAAGACTTATTAAAAATAAAAAGAACACATATAAAGCCCCCATTTCATACAATTATGAAACAATACAGAGTTAACGATGATACAATTAGCGCAGAATAAATAAAGATTCAATACTTAAGTTGTTTTAGTTCAACTCATATAGCATTGGCTAATAAAGAATAACAGGGAGAATGAAGTAATCTTAGTAGGGAAAAAAAGATCAGTAGTGGGATAATGTAAAGCTTCTCTTTATTGAATTATAGCAAGTAAAAGACAATAATCAATTCTAAGATAACTCTGCTAATTAATCGCTAATCAGCATAGTCCTATGGCAGAATAACAAATAGTACTAAGCCGTATAAGGACAATACAAAGTTTTGTTTAGATGAATATTTTAGAACTATTAATCTTAATAAAACCTTCAGTATCTAAGTGTTTTAAGGTCCTAATCACAGTTTCTACTCGTAGCCCAGTTAGATCGGCTATTTGTTGCCTGGTTAGATTAATAAGGTAGCCAAATTTCTTACTTTGTGGAGCATGTTGCTTTTTATAAAAATCCAAAAAGACAAGAATACGCCCTTGAGCATCTTGACATGATATTTCAGGTGCCATGAGCGATTTATAATAAAGTTCATTCGCCATATCCTTGAGTATACCTGGTACACACTTTGGTACAGCCCATAGTAGCTTGTAGAATTTATCTTTTGACAATTCTAATATAACAGCGTCTTTCATTGCCACAGCATTATAAGGATAGGTGGTATCATTGAACAACATCGCTTCTCCAAAACTTTCATTTTTCGAAAAGATTTGTTGTATAAATTCCTTACCACTACTCAAATAATTAATAAGCATTACTTGACCAGATAGGACTTGGTAATAATTGCAAGCATGATCGTTTAAAGTGAAGATTCTATCCCCCTTTCGATACACTTTTTCAATTGCACCAAACTCAAATAAAGTTTCTTTATCTATCATGACTTAACAATTAAAAATCCCTTGATTAAAATCATACGAAAACTATATATTTAAACCTGATTTACTACTAAAAGTCTTTTCTTTTAGCGAATTTACGCAATAAAAATAACGGAAAAACAACCCAAAGTAGCAAAATGAAAAAAGATATAATACTTCCTACACCATTGCCAAAAAAGCTTTTAAAAACTGCTCCTGTATATCCTAATAAAGCAGATATATCAAGTCGTAATAAAATCAGAATCCTCGACAAATCAATAGGGTTCAAAATGGTTCCGATTAAAGTGATATTCTCAAGTGGATACTCCCCAAAAACAATAAGGACAGTAAGCAAAACACCGTCGTAAATAATCGCTAAGAAAAGCCATAGTAAAATAGAATAACCAAATCCTTTAATCTTATTCTCATTCTTTAGTCCTATACAATAAGAAAAAGCACTAAAAATAAAAGTTAAGAACACCCCTGTTACGATTAATAATAAGAAGTTTATAATTACTCCAGATGCTAATAAGCCATAGAATAAAAATGGAATACCCAACCCGATAATTAGACTCATAGATAATGAAAGAGCAACTCCTAAATATTGACCGAAGAATATAGTAGATCGTTTTAATGGCAATGCTAATAGCAACTCCGTAAACTCACGTGAATCATAGTAATACATTACTCCGAAAATAGTACTTATCAGAGGAACTAAGACTATGATAACATTCATTAAAGTAATAATCGCTTTACCAATATCGCTGTTTAAGAACAACAATACAATCCCCAATAGGAGATAAAACAACAAGTATATATAACTCCATCGACTTCTAATCAAATCGTAAAAACTGTATTTTAAAATCTTAAGCATAATTTTGTTTTAATATGTTAGCAATAGCTTTTTCAAAACTCTCTTGATTTGTTTTTTCTTTCAACAATTCGATACTTCCCTTAAAGTATATCTTGCCTTCTAAGATAAAAACGATTTCATCAGAGATTCCCTCAACAAAATCCATGATATGTGAAGTTACTAAGATTATCTTGCCTTTATTTTTCTCTCTGATGATCAAGTCTTTTAATGTTAGCAAGGCTACAGGGTCTAACCCAGTAGTTGGTTCATCGAGAATCATGATAGGATTGTCAAACATAAAAGTTAAAAGAATATTTACCTTTTGCTTTGTTCCACCAGAAAGTGCACTTAATTTTTTATTCAAAAATTTTGACAAGTGAAACAGCTCAATGTATTCTTTTTCATCTTGCGTTTTATTGCCTCTCAAATCCTTAATCATATTTAGAAGCTCTTGAACAGTGATATTACTTGGAAAATTGGCGATTTGAGGCAAGTAATCTATCTTCTGTCTATAGTCCCATTTATTCAATACACTTTGATTATCAATGGAAATATTACCACTATCGGGAAACACCATACCGAGAATACACTTATTCAATGTTGTTTTACCCGAACCATTAGGTCCCAATATTGCGATAACCCCTTGTTCTATTTCTAAATCCACTCCCTTTAAGACGTGATTTTCTCCATATTTCTTATATAAACTATCTATCTTTATCATGTTTTATATATTTGGTTATAGGTGTATTATCAACTAAATTATCTGGTGTAAAAATCGGTGATACTTTTTCAGAGAAATCAATGATATCAATAAATAAACTTCTCAATAAAATGATTGATTCAGGTGTTTTATTGACGATATAAGAGAATAATTTGATTGGTCTATAGGGTACATCCCCTATTCCATCTTTATTCAGATCATAGCCTGTATAACCACTCCAATAGTTTGAATCAAAATTATTATGGTTGAGTGGCCCCCTATACACAAGGTCAAATGAATTATTAGAGAAGTTATTATAGTTTACTATATTGTGATAATTAGCTCCGTTAGAGTTAATTGCCCATCCATTTCCAATAAAATCATTGTGAAGATAAGTCACTCTATTAGATCCTTCTATATTGATAGCAGTTGTATTGCCTTTAAAAGTATTATAGTTAATCTCTGTATCGTTTACTTCTTTTAACAATACTCCGTAGGCTGCAGATCCCCAGTTATCTTCAAATAGATTATCTGTCATAGTCATATATTTAGAGAACATAATCGCTACTCCTGCTCCATTGTGAATGTATTTACAATTTTTGACCACATCGTGATTCGAAAACATAAAGTGTAATCCATATCTAACGTTATACTGACTCACATTATCTTCAATTTGACAATAGTTAGAAAATTCTAAATAAATGCCATCTCTTACTTTCTCAACATAATTAGATTTAATGATCACATTATTGCTATACCAAAGTTGGATACCATTACCCGAGTTAAACTCGTTTTTTGCTTTGCCGTAAATTTTATTATTCTCAACAATTCCATCTTTAGATTTTTCAAGGTAAATCCCAAAGAAAAGATTGCGAATTATATTGTTTCGAACAGCAAAGTTTTTGCTTTCTCTAATTCTAATAGCAGCGAAGTCTTTTATGTAGCTTGTTCCTACATTGACAATTGTAAAACCATCTATGGTTACATCATCAGCCTTAACTATAAATATCTCACCTTTGTCTTGTCCATCAACGCTTGCGTCTTCACTGAGTAAGGTAAGTGATTTATCAATTAAAATCTCATTTTCGTAATAAGTACCTTGTTTAACAACTATGGTATCACCCTCTTCTGCTTGTTGGATTGCTTGTTTTATACTAATGATACTACAGTCATGACATACTTGTATTTTTTTAGCAAAACCAGAAACAGAGCAACTTAAAGTGACCAATAAGAACAAGAAATACCTTACATAAAGACTTCTCATACTGCTATATTTTAGAATTTATTAATGCTTTTTAATTTTACCTTGAACATTATCCCATTGATACAACATGGCTTCGTTGCTTTCCTTTAGAATAACACTTGCTTGTTCCTTATTTTGAACAGCCGAAAGAAAAGCTCCCATAGGACTTGGTATATCTTTGCTAATGATAAAAGTAGCTTCTTGAGCTGAAATCATTTTACCAGGTTCACTTAAATTAGACACTAAAATAAATGCATACTGAGATTGATCAGCTTTGCTCTCGCTTAGGAAGTTAATCATACATTCTATGGCATCAAACTTAAAGTTTTTCCCTTTCGTTGTCACCAGTTGCGAAGCATGTGCTTTGTCTACAATTCCCATTTTACAGAAATGACATAAATCCTCTCCGTAATTTATTTCTTGTACCTTAACAGAACAAGAACTAACCAACAGGACCAATATTAAAAAGTAAAGTTTTTTCATCTTTTAATTTGTTTTAGCTTTTCGCCCACATAAATAAGCCAATAGTGTGAAGAACATTCCAACAGCCATTAAATAAGCTCCAATATGTGGATATGAATAGGCATCAAAATTTAAAATTTTTCGATGTCCGAATATAGGTGGTTCATACGTAAGGGGATTTCCGTTTGCATCAACCATTTTCATAATTGCATGAGGGTCTAAATCACTTCCGTAGTCAATCAACCACAGATTAAAGTCATACATCCCCAGTAAACCTAATACACTCATCAAGATCAACCAGTATAAAAAGAATATTGGTTTTACTTTATTCAAATAACCTCCAATCCCCAATAAGATTCCCAACACACTCATCAGACCAATTACGATTGGAAATACAGTAAACTCCCACATTTGCTCAGCTTTAGGAATTGTTTTCATCCCGATATAGTGGTTTAAACCATCTATATTTTGAATATCAAACTCCTTTACTCCTTCTATACCAGTGATATGGATATTCATCCCCAATGGTACAGGATATTGTGGTGCTCCTAACTCTATATTCCACAGAGGAAAGAAAAACAACGAGAGTAATAGCGCTGCTCCCACCATCATTAATAAGCTTGCTTTTTTCATGTCTAAAATTTTATAAAAGGCAGAGGCATTATACACTCTGCCCTTTATTCTCAAACTATTTTACATCAACATATTTTCTTTGTTTATCAAACGCTTACTCATCGTCTAATGACCAAGATAGTTCGATATCTGAATCTGCTGGAGAAACGCGAATATACCCTTGCATCTCTTGATGTAAAGCAGAACAGAAGTCAGTACAATAGAACGGCCATACTCCAACTTGTTTTGGTTCCCATACAAATGTTTCAGTTTTACCTGGAGTTACCAGTAACTCAGTTGTATTAGCTCCAAGCATCGCCAATCCGTGTGGTACGTCAAAATCTTGTTCAAGATTTGTCACGTGGAAGAATACTTTATCACCCACTTTCACACCTTCAATATTATCTGGCGTAAAGTGACTTCTAATCATCGTCATATTAATGTGTACTTCATTTCCTTTTCTAACTACTTTAGCCTCACTTGGATTCTTAGTTACATAAGGGTGTTTATTCTCATCTAACTTGTAGATTTGTCGAGATTTATGCATGATTTTATCTGCTTTAATTGCAGCTGCATAGTGAGGTTCTCCAATCGTAGGGAAATCTAAAATCAACTCCATTTTATCACCTGTAATATCATAGAGCTGAGCAGAGTGATTCAAATCAGGTCCTACAGGCAGATATCTATCTTTGGTAATTTTATTCATTGCCACCATATATTTCCCATCAGGTTTAGCTGAGTTTCCTCCAGGAATCATCAAGTGACCGACAGAGTAATATGTTGGTTTTCTATCCACAATCTCCCAAGTACCCAATTTCCATTTTACAACTTCTGATGAGATAAAGAAAGTAGTATAAGCATTTCCTTTACCATCAAACTCTGTGTGTAAAGGGCCTAAACCTGGTTGTTCAACAACTCCAGCTAAAACATCGTCGAATTTTAAAATTGGCAAGCCATAAGCGTCACCATCAAATTTTTTATTCTCAATTGCATCTAACATTTTTGTGAAAGAGTGAACAGTAAGATTGGCAGATAATTTCCCATTACCTACAATGTACTCACCTGATGGATCTACGTCACATCCGTGTGGTGATTTTGGAGTAGGTAACAAATAAACAAGTCCAGGCAATTCAGTAGCATCTAATACCAATACTTCATCTTTCATCGTATGCGTTGCCATGTGAGTACTATTGTCAAATTTATTGTGAGCGTATTTAGCAGGCATTTTCTTTCCTTTTCCCGCTTTGATATACTCCTCTGCTTTTTTCCAGTTTACAGCAGCAATAAAATCTTTATCGTTTTGAGATGCATTCACCTCTAACAAACTATGAGCCTCCTCTGTGTTATAAGTCGTAAAGAAAAACCACCCATGTGATTTACCACGACCTGGGTGTGATAAGTCATAGTTGAATCCAGGCATTAAAATTTGAAAAGACAAATCCATTTCTCCCGATTCTTGATCTACAGATATAAAAGATAAAGCACCTTTGAAATTACCCTTATAGTCTTTAATGGGCATATCTCTTTGAGGAATTGGCACAGAGAATCTCGTACCTGCTACTACATACTCGGTATTTTCTGTAACATAAGAAGAACTGTGGTTACCCGCACTATTTGGAATTTCTAAAATCTCAGCAGTACTAAAATCTTCCAGGTCAATACGCGCAATACGCGGAGTGTTATTCCCATTAATAAAAATCCAACGTCCATCTACTTCTCCTTTAGTCTGAGAAATATCAGGGTGGTGAGAATCATCCCATGGGATAAAACCATGTGAAGTCATCAACATCGGTTTTGTTTCCTCACTATATCCATATGCTTTCTCTGGATCTTGTGAAAAGACAGGTATTACTTTAAATAGCCTCCCTGAAGGTAATCCATAAACAGATAACTGTCCACTAAATCCACCAGAGAAGAAACCATAATACTCATCATATTCACCTGGAGCTACGTATACTTTCTCAGCAGCATTTGTCGAGAGAGCACCTTTATTGCTCTTTTTAGAGTCACCACAGCCAGCCAACAATAAACCAGCTACGGAACAGGTTAATAATAATTTGAATTTTGTTTTCATAATATAATATTTACAATCTATAATTATAGTGTTCTAAAGTATTCTAAGACTGCTCTAGCATCTTCCTCACTAAGATTTTGATTAGCCATTGGCGCTCCGTTAAATTCTTTTAATAACTCTTTCGCTAATGGATCACTTTCCAACATTTTTTCTGGAGCCAAAATCATATTCATTACCCATTCAGGTGTACGGCGTTCAAGTATTCCCTTAGGTGCTGGACCGATAAATCTTTTAGCAGGTTTGTGACACGCAGTACACATATTTTTATAAATTTCTTGTCCTTTGTCTGCCAATTTCTGATCAAGTTCTTTTAACTCTAATGACTTTATTGGACCTACCCCTTTATTAGTCAAATCCACTCGCTCTGAAGGTGGTAAATTTTGAGAATTTTGTGACGCTGCTGGTTTTGTTTCTTCTTTGGTTTCCACTTTTCTTTCATTAGTAGTAACAGCTTGCTCTTCTTTACCTTTGCTTCCTGAATTACAACTAATTACAAACGAACAAATCGTTAGCATCAATGCTGTACTTATAAATCTTAGTTTCATAATGTGTTTATTTTTGTTTACATATTGTGAAGTTAATTCTATTTAGCTTCTTCCTTTATGACCCAAATCATAAGGAAATTACTGTATTCAAAAACTTATCAACACAAATACAACTAACTTAAAATCAGTTGATTACAACCATTGTCAGATCAATACATTTATTATTTAGAAGAATGGAGTATAAAATAACTTAATAAATAAAGGGCAATTATATCTTTTTATGATTTCCTTAACATATACATAAAAGACAAAAACATCTTTTATATGAGTAAACACTATAAAAAGTGTACAATTTTCACCTTATATGATTGTTCAAACCACGTGATAACAAAATGTTAATACAGATATTAGACCAGAGATTTGATATACATTGAATCAGAAAAAAAAGGGATACCTAAAACTAATCTATGAACTGCAACCGAAATGGTACTTGAAGAAGAAAAACAATTTGTAATGAATAAACAATCGCAAATAGTACTTCTAAAGAAGTTAGTGCCGAAAATAACTCTCTATGAAAAAGAAAAACAGGCATAGAGTAAAGAATAAAAAAAGAGTGGAAAAACACCAAAGGTATTCTCCCACTCTCCTATTTGATTTTTAAATTTTAATCTAATTTCTTGTCTATGATTCGAGCAAAATAATCTTGAACAAATGCCTTGCATTTTAATTCTAATTCCAACATCTCCTCATTCTTCTCATTTATCAAGTTACGCTCTAACCCTTTGTCATTGATGTCGTAAAAACCAGTAATGTCTTTTCCATTAAATCTAACAATATAATTACCTTCTTGATAAGTGTACTCATTACCTCCATAATTCACCACAAAAGGCTTGGTAATGGTATCGTTAATCAAACTGCGTCCCCAACTTCTAAATGGCTTATCATAGCCAATCATATCTAAAACTGTAGGGTAAATATCAATCTGTTGAGCCAAGCTTTTATCAACTCCTTTTACTCTTTCATCTGGCGTATAAATTAAAATAGGAACAGCTGTGCGATTCACTAATTTGCGGTACTCATCATAGTCGATTTGATTGGTGTGATCAGCAGTTATAATAAATATCGTATTCTCAAACCAAGGTTCTTTGCTACTTTCTTCAAAGAAACGCTTAAAGGCATAGTCTGTATATCCCACTGTCTTGTGAATCGGCTGATTGCCTTTCGGAAATTTACCTTCATACTCTTTTGGTACATTGAATGGTTCATGAGAAGAAACCGTAAATAAGGTAGCAAAGAAAGGTCCTTCTTTTTCATTTAATGTCTTTCTCATGTACTGAAAGAAAGGTTCGTCCCAAATCCCCCATGTACCATCAAAGTCATCATCATTATTATATTCCGTTTTACCGTAGTAGTGATCATATCCCAAAATATTTCCAAAACCTAAGAACCCCATAGATCCATTAGGAGCCCCATGAAAGAATGATGTGTCATACCCTTTTGACTTTAAAGTTGAAACTAACGATTCTATCTTTTGCTTTGGAAATGGCGATGAGGTAAATGCATCTTTAAAAGAAGGTATCCCCGCTATTACAGAAGACACTCCGTGTATCGATTTGTACCCATTAGCGAATGCATTAGGGAAAATCAAGCTATGTTGAGATAGCGAATCAATAAAAGGAGTATAGCTCTGGTAATTTGGTATATTCATATCCTTGTTAAATGCTCCTACATACTCACGCGCATAACTCTCTGTGATAAACAATACGATATTTGGAGTTGATGGCTCATTTGTTTGATAGTGTTTTACAGCACTGACATATTTATCTAAAGTAGGCTGATCCATAAAATCAACCTTTTTAAAACTCGTTTTTCCAATTGTACGCAAGATTGCAAAAGGCGTGTTCAAAACGACATCAGCATGTTCCGGTTTCTCTACATGTCTATTAGCATCAATAATATTTAGCGGTCTGGTCGTTTTCTTTAAATCCCCGCGTACACCAGCTATAAAACCGACTACCACAATAACAAACAATACAATAGACGAAATCCAATATGATTTTTTTGATTCAATTGTTATCGGTCTTGTAAACTTCACTTTTTTGTACAAAAACACCCATACAATACTCAAGCCAATACACCACAAGAATACATGCCAATAATTAATCAAAAAATTAAAAAATAAAGTCCCCTTATTAGACTCGTGTTCTAAACTATCAAAAACGGCAATTGTCGTACGTGCATAGATAAATCGATAGTAAATTAAATCGATAAAATTAGTTGCGTAAGCTAATAAATTGGGAATGATATAAGACCAAAAAAGGAGTTTCTGATACCCTTTACTTGTCGTTTTATAAATAGGTAATATTGACAAAATGATAAACAAACTACTCATATAAAAAATAGCCATTCTATCAAAGGTCAATCCGTGATAAGCTAAAGAAAGGTATTGTCCAAATGAATCTACATTCAATAAATCACTGTTATATACGTAAAATAAAGTACGAGCAAGGAAGTAAAAAAAGAAAGCTAAAAACAGTCTGTAAAATAGCACTAATACTTCGTTTAGACGAAAACGATTTGAAATCATAAGGTTTTTTTATTTTTTGAAACACAAACTTAATCATTTCTATTCTCACTTGCATAAGCAAATACAGCATTTTATATGATGTGAAGTTTTTTTTCTAAAATAATCGACTTGAAAATTGCTATCCCCCTTTCGATTCTTTGTTTTTATTCTTCATTCACAAAAAAGAGCACTTTAGCAAACAATTTTCTTGACAAGTGAACTACTCTGCTTAATAAACAAATTCCTTGTTTTAGCCTCTCAAACTACTCGTAGCAAATTCTCACCATTATATCACACTTCTCAGTAAAATATTTTATACCTCTAAGTAGTTTGCGCACACTTTTCTTGCGGTATTCTTGCACCTTTCTTCGACAAAACACCGCTTTTGGCAAGTAAACCCCTAGCCCCCCC
>NZ_WSPP01000206.1:0-8538 GCF_009767705.1 Myroides sp. LoEW2-1
TACCCCAAGGATCAATTAAGACACCACTATACTTAGCATCAAAACTAACTGATTTAGACACACCTTTAATAGTTAAAAGGCCTGTTACTTTAAATGTAGTATCAGCTACTTTCTCTATTTCTGTAGAAGTAAACTTAATCTCCTTAAACTTATCGGTTTGAAAAAAATCTGCACTTTTTAAATGGTTATCTCTTTCTGTATTATTGGTATCAACTGAATCAACTTTTGCATTAAAAGCAATCAACGAATCTTCAAAGTTATCAGACTTGCTTTCAATAGTAGAGGTAAATTCATTAAATTTTCCTGACACATTAGTAAACATCATGTGTTTTACTTTAAATCCAATTTCAGAATGAGTAGGATCTATATTCCATATTGCGTTTGTCATAATCTTGATAATAAATATTATTATTAATCTTTTTGTTATGCCAAAGATAGTAGCTCAAACATATAGATACACTTGAACTACATTAAGAAAGAGAATCAATATCTAATACAAACGAGCTGATACAAAAACACCAATATTGTTATAATTATCCTTGTCTGGTCCATACCAATCAAAATTACTGGCCAAACCAAAATCAACTTCTTTATACGTTACTCCAGCTCTTAATTTGATATAACTACGAGCGTGGTCACCATTATCTGGTGTAAAACCATAAAGTCCTTGAAGTCGATAATAGTACTTCCAGTTTGTATCAATCACAGGTTTGTACTCTACAAACAAAGCTGTTTCTTGTATAGGATTACTTTGCAAATCTATACGAGGATTAATATTAAATGTATATTCTGCATTGGCTTTTGTATAAGATAAAGCTGCTGAAGCTCTAAGTCCAGTCACATCTGTATAGAAATATCCTCCCATAATGTCTAAACCTCCCACTACATTATAAGTTAAATACCCTTGACTCATTACATCATCAAAGTCTTTCTTGTCAAATTCCGCTACTAAATTAGAGACACTAAAAAGTCCTAACTTAGGTACAGATTCAAACTTTTTGTTAATTACAACTTCAAAAAAGCCTCCGCGATTCCCCACTAATGACTCAAGCACTAAAGGTAAACTTCCCTTGGATAGCACAGGTGATTCTTGTGCTTGTACACCTACTAGGGTAGATAACAACACTGCTATAACAGCTATAATTCTTTTGCGTATAAACATGAGAGTTAGATATTTAGTTAATAACAATACAATACGCAAATATCAATCAAGAAAATATAGTTTCCAACGGTTTTCTTATCACTTCTTCCTATTTACCCACTTTTTGATCTTAAAAAAGTGAATTCTTATTACATTCAAAATACATTATTTGATTCGTTTATTAAAAAAACAGGAGCTTACTTTTGCAAACTCCTGTCTTTTTATAATTTTATTATATACAGTGGTATCCGTTAATTACCAGAAATCAACAAAATGATGAACTGGTCCATGTCCTTTTCCTATCTCGTATTCTGCTCCTGCTTTTATCACTCTTTCCATATAAGCTTTAGCCAGTTGCACGGCCTGATTCAAGCTTTTACCTTTAGCTAAGTAAGCAGCTAAAGCAGAAGAAAAAGTACAGCCTGTTCCATGGGTATTGTTCGTGTAAATTCGAGCTGAACTCAACGCTAAGAGTTCATCGGTCTCGGCATTGTAAAACACATCGGTTAATACATCATCGGAAAGATGACCAGCTTTAAGTAAAACAGAAACCTGTCGATTCATGGATAATTCCCGTGCAAAATCAGGCAAATCTTCTTGTTTCTCTATAGGTCTATTAAGTAATATTTCGGCCTCTGGGATATTAGGTGTAATAACCCTTACATAGGGAATTAACTCGTCTTTTAAAGTTTGTATAGCCTCGTCGTGCAAAAGTTTATCACCAGAGGTTGCAACCATAACTGGGTCCAAAACGATGTTGGTATAATTATATCCGATTAATGTATCCCTAATCGCTATAATTAACTCTTTAGAATGCAACATTCCTATTTTTATAGCATCGCTTCCAATATCATCCAATACTGATTTTATCTGACCTGTAACAAAATCTACCGGAACAGGGTGTACACCAGTTACTCCTACTGTATTCTCATCTACTACAGCTACAATAGCACTAGCGCCATAACAGCCACAAGCTGAGAAAGCTTTTAAATCTGCTTGGATCCCCGCCCCACCACTGGGATCACTTCCTGCGATAGTCATCGCAATATGATATTTCTTTTTCATACGTTTGCTTGATTAAATTGGCCATTTCTCTAAGCGATAAGCACTATCCCAGAAAATCCACTCCAGTTTACTACACATTACAAAGGCAGCAGTCATTTGCTCTTGGCGCTGCTCGGTGTTTTGCTCTGCAATTTCATCGCAAATACTAATGGCTTTTTTAACTGCTGATCCAAATTCTTCTCCCCCATAAGTATTAATCCAATCTTGATAGGGATTTTCCGATGTAGTTTGATTTTCCAAAATATAATCTCCTACCTGTTTATAAATCCAAAAACAAGGCAATACTGCAGCTAAAGCAACTTCCAAAGGAGCATGAGCAATTTGCCTTTCCAAGTAGTTGGTATATAACATACATCCAGGTGAGGCCTTTAGCTCCGATAAGTCCTTTAGCTCTCCTACATAAGATTCATGTAGTATCTTCTCTACCATCATTGTGTCTTTAGCAAATCCTAAGAAGGCCTCTGTATGCTCCACTTTGTCAAGTTTTACAGCCAGAGCCGCCAGAACTTTGCCATAGCGAGCCAGATACAACGCATCTTGTTGAATATACTGTACAAATTTTTCTTTAGCTAAAGTCCCCTGCATCAACTCAGTGATAAATGGCATACTAAAAATTGCTTGATTAACCTCTTGGCTTGCTTGCCAAGCTTTTTCACTCCATTTCATAATTACATATTGTTTTTGGTTTGTTTGACTATATTTAAAAGTTCCGCAGCTGCTAATTTGGGTTTATCTGCTGAAATGATTGCCGAAACAAGTGAAATACCATCAGCTCCAGCATGTATTACTTGCTCTGCATTACTGGCATTGATTCCTCCAATTCCCACGCTCAAGTGTTTTGATTTTCTTGAAAAATCCCTTACCCCTTCAATTCCAATTGCCTTTGAGGTATCTTTCTTTGTTGTGGTATCAAATACAGGAGAAAGTCCAATATAATCAACATCTAAAGTATTGGCATATTCAAGCTGCTGAGCATTAGAAACAGAAAGGCCTATGATTTTATCTGGTCCCAACAATCTTCTAACTACTTGATAAGGCATATCTGATTGACCAATGTGTACCCCTTGCGCATCACAAGCTAAAGCTATATCTACGCGATCATTGATAATCAAAGGAACATCATACGGTTTTAAACACTCTTTGAGTCTTACTGCTATATTGTAAAATTGTTTTGTATCACATTGTTTTTCTCTGAGTTGCACTATAGTTACTCCTCCTTGAACAGCTTGCTCGACAATATCCACAATATCTCTACCTAAAGCACATTCCCTGTCTGTCACCAAATAAAGACTTAAATCCAATTGCCTCATGCCTTGAAATACATTTTAATTATTGCCTGATCTATCTTGTAAAGTTCATCTAAGAAATTCACTTGCATACTACCATTACCACTGGCATTTGCTGCTGCGAGTTCCCCTGCAATCCCCATAACAACCATTGCGTTGTAAGCGGCCTTTAACACATCATTATTCACAGCTACAAATGCACCTATAAGAGCAGTAGCTGAACACCCCATACCAGTTACTCGCTGCATGAGTGCATGACCGTTTTTTACTTCTAACACGTCTTTACCATCTGTGATATAGTCAATCTCTCCGCTTACCACAACCACACAAGCGTATGACTTCGCCAACTGCTTTGCCAAATCAATAGCACTATCAGATGATACTGTGCTATCAACGCCTTTTGTCTTGGTATTAACTTTGGCCAAAGCCATGATTTCAGAGGCATTTCCCCTTATAATAGTAGGTTTACATTGTTGCAATATTTGCTCTGCCACTGTATTTCGATATGCAGTAGCTCCAACGCCAACAGGATCAAATACAATAGGCGTATTTAATTGTTTTGCTTTATTTGCTGCCAACAACATTGCCTTTACTTTACTGGAATCTAAAGTTCCAATATTTAGAACAAGTGCAGAAGCAATACTTACCATGTCCTCCACTTCCTCTACTGCATGAGCCATCACAGGTGATGCCCCAATTGCAAGTAAGGCATTAGCTGTATTGTTCATCACTACATCATTGGTAATATTGTGTACCAATGGAGAGTGTTGTCTTACTTTATCTAAGTCTTCGATAAGACTACTCAATTGTGCATTCATATTTAATTGTGTTTGATTAATAACAAAAAAAAGACCGCTTTGCATCGTGCAAAACGGTCTTATGGTATATAATAACGTCTATCTATAAGTATAATATCCTTATAGCTTGTCTTTTTTATAGTACAATCCGTTTCCCTCCGATGTCAATTACAACATATCAGGTTATAGGGTATAATCTCAGCTTTTTAAAGCACCCCTAACAGTCTTGCTACAAACATACAGTTAAAATTGAACACATGCTAATTTTTAACCATTAACACCCCCTTTAATAAATCGCTTGAAATATTGGTAACAAGCAATCAGGACTATTACACCGTTAATCAGCATCAAGATATAAATACCAAACCACTGCAATAGTAGCCCACCAAGTAAGGCCCCTAAACCTATAGCTCCATTAAAACAAGACACATAAATTGCAACGGCATTACCTGCCTCTTGTTTTGCAAGTTTTATTACAAGTGCCTGAAAACAAACAATTAAACTCGAAACACAACCTCCCCAGATTACAAACAAAGGGTATAATACAAGGGTATATCCTTTGATTCCAAATACACTAAAGAGCAATAAACACATAGCTGTTAAAGCAATAGCGTACAACACAATTTTAGACAAATACTCTTCAATGTAGCGCGTGAGTAACGTATTGGATAAAAAACCTGCTACTCCAAAACACAACAAAAGTAAAGAAACACTTGATTCCTCCAATGCCAATGTATTTGCAAGCCATGGCTGAACAAATGAGTAAATAGAGAAATGGGCTGTGATACAACACACACTTATTAATAAGATTGCTACTACATCTTTATTCTCAAATGTCTTCTTGAACAAAGCAAAGCCTTTTGATGAACTATGTTCTCTTAAAGTAGGAACAAAAACTAATAGCAATATACCACACGCAAAAGCTGATAAACTCAAAATATTATAAATAGTTTGCCACAAAAGATAAGTACTTAAAAAATTGACAATAACTATACAGAAAGCACTGGCAAAAGACACTCCTAAAAAAGCGATTGCTGTGGCTTTTGCTTTGACTTCATCCTTGACAATACTCGTAGCTGTAATAGCCAAGAAAGCTAAAAATGCTCCATTGGCTATTCCTCCTATAACCCGTGCTAAATACAAATAGAAGGTGTGATCTGCTATAGAAGTTATATAATTAGCCAAAGCAATCAAACCCAATAATACTGCCAACAATACTCTGCGATTTATCCCTGCCAAAAACATTGGAGTCACAAGAGCTACCAAAGTTCCTATCCAAGCATATATAGTCACACTTACTCCTATTTCGGATTCACTTGCCCTTAAGGATTCTCCCATTAATGACATAACCCCCAAAGGGGCAAACTCAGTACTAACGATAATAAATGCACTAAAAGACAATAAAAATAAGGTGATGTAGTTTCTAACTCCCATTTGTTTAATATTTACGGGCAAAACTACTAAGTACAGTAAGGGGAAAATTGTCAAAATAGGTAAACCTATTGTATAAACTGGTTTTGATAAGCTTTTCGAAAATCCAAAGGGGACATTCCCACTTGTTTTTGAAAGACTTTATTAAAATGAGCCACATCCTTAAACCCAAGTTCAAACGCAATCTCTTTGATAAGTAAATCGTTTGTGTACAAGAGACGCTTGGCCTCCAAAATAATGCGATTGTAAATAAACTGCTTTAAACTCACACCTGTATGTTCGAGCATCACCTTATTCAAAGTCCTTTGATTCACTGCTAAGTGATTGCTGTAAAAAGACAGTTGTTTTTGTGTTTTGTAATTTTTATCCACTAATTTTAGTACAAAATCAACCAATGTTTTATCTAAAACTTGATTTTCGAATTCTCTTGATACAAAAACATCTGTTATGTGAACAAATAATGCTTTAAAGTAAAAGCTTAGCAAATCTCCTCTACGCTTATCATTGTACTCCTGTTGAATTAATTGCACTAACAGTTCCAAGTGATTTTTTAATACATCACTTAAAATAGCACAAAAGTAGTTAGCAGAAAAACAAAATGGATGAGCAGCTCCTAACAAATCAATAAAATACTCTTTGGAGAACTGAAAAACATATCCCTTGACTTTAACCTTATCAAATTTGTGAACTTGATTAGGGGTCAGAAGTAAAACTGTATCAGTAACTAAGGCAAGTTCACTTGATTCAACATAATGTAGCCCCTGTGATTCTATATCAGTAAACCATAGAAACTCAAAGTAATTATGCCTGTGAAAATCACAAACTTCTTGAACCTTTATATTTTCTAATCGACCTACAAAAAAAGGAATTTGTATCGGAAGGTTTACACTTTCTATCATTGAAATTAGCTTGAACAAAGTCACTTTGACCTACTCACTTATAAAAAACTAAATTACTAAAAAATCAACGAACCATAGTTACATCCCTAATAAAAGCTAAATAATAGCTTGAAGTCAATACAATAACAAAGAAGTAAGATGATATAAGAAAATAGAAATACTACTTACAAACAACTATAATAAAGCCACTTGGTTCTCTATCTGAAAGAATCAATTGTGTTCTCTAAAGATAAAATCACTGTAATTGATCAAGCTTTCAAAGCACATTTCAGTGCTTAGCTTGCACTTTTTTGGGGATTACTTCGGTATTGCTAGGGGTTTTCTCGCCCAGAAGGCCTTTTTCTCGAAGAAAGGTGCAAGAAAACCGCAAGCAAACCGAAGCAAAGCCATTGTTAAATTACTCGGAAATGTAAATAAGCAACAGATTCTCTTTACACCTATTTTTACAGCTAATAATGTTATGTTTTGCCATTTCTTTCTCTAATGTGTATTTATTCTACTACCTAAGTCAATATAAATAAAGAAACACTAACGAGCTATATCTCTTGAACTGTTCTTGAAAAAGAGAGTAAAACTAATTGTCAAAATCAAAAAGAATAGAGACAATGCAATGTTACTATTAATCAACACAGTACATAAAAAGAAAACATTGCTTAGTGAAACGTCACAGAGGTGAACTAGTAATCTTGTCTCAAGTAGAACAGACAAGCCTATGTAAATTCAATACATATTATCTAAGTTATCATTGATAAAAAGGACTAATAGCATAAGTCTTATTTACGTTAATATTGCTTAAAACAAATTGTTCAATAGAAATAATTATACACAGATAAGAGCAAAAACATAGTTATCAATTACCATAATTATTAAAAATTATTAAAAACAAGTATCTTTACAATCATAAAAAAAACAAATATGAAAAAGTTCTTAAAGCCAACTGTGCTTTCATTGATCGCATTAGCTATTCTTAGCTGTTCTTCAGATGACAATAAGTCAAATGATGATTTTATTACTCAAGATATCACGGTTCTTCGCTCGATACATGATAGTAATTACTACAAAATTAAAGGTGAAAGTGAGTTTAAGTTAGTATCAACTAACCTTATTGAGTACAACTATAACGATATTGCACAGTTAAAAAATATACTTTCAACTGATACTGAAATGAAAGTTGAAGGAGATAAAAAACAAGAAACTAAAGACATCATCGAAGATGAAATACAATATGGAGAAAACGGCAAAATTAAATCTATAAAAACTACAAATAAAACCGAAGGTGAGATTATTTCTGAAATTGTATTTGAATATGATGAAAATAACAGAATAATTAAAAGCTTTGATAAGGTAGATAAGATTACAGAGGTTTTCGAGTATAACACTGAAAACTTACCTGTAAAGTCAATAATTTCTCAAGAAGGAAATCCTACATCAGACATAAATGTGTACAAATATGAAAATGGCAACTTAATTTCTGCAGAAAAACTACAATCAAAAGAGGATGAAAAAGACATCACTTACTTTGAATACGATAATTATAATAGTCCTTTTAAAGATATGTCTGTAAATAACTTTTCATTTGAACATGACTATGTTGATGGATTGAGCTATGCTTATACTGTTAAAAACAATATTTTAGCTTATCATTCTGAATATAATAAAGATAAGGTAGAGATTAAATATAATTACAATCAACAAAATTACCCTATTCAAGCAGAAACAATTGAAGTTGAACCAAGTGGCAATGAGTTTAAAACCATAACAAAATATACCTATCAAACCATAACAGTTATTAAGTAGATTACCAAACTTTAAAAAGAGGCTTTTGTTAAAACAAAAGCCTCTTTTTAGATTATTGTTGTAAACAAATCAAATAATAAGCACCTAATTCAATCAACTAACAAACAACTACAAATCAATAT
>NZ_WSPP01000207.1:0-10241 GCF_009767705.1 Myroides sp. LoEW2-1
GCTTTGATTACATATTCATACTTCCCGAAAAAGCCTTCTATTAATAATATTAACGACATTATTGATCAAAATAGACTAATAGCTTAAGTCGAACTCACGTTAGATTAAACAATTGAATTTTGAATTGCAAACAGAGATAAATTAGTGGTTGGTGAAGTGCTAATGGGATTGATCTTAGCATTGCTTTAAATAGAGGTCTGAGTCTTAAGCGGAAGTGTTAGTCAAAAGGCAAGTGATTAGGTAAAGTGTTGCCAATAAGAGAATCGAGAATAATGCATGGGCTTGTTTTTGAATCACATAAAATGTTTTGAGTTTGGAAACAAACAAATCACAGCAAAACATTGGGCATTGAGAGAAGTAATTAGATAAACAGTTTCTTTTTTTGTATTTTTGGAATTGATATAATTAAAAAAGAAATGGCAAAAGAATTTGTAATATTAGTTAATGAAAACGACGAGGAAATAGGAGTAATGGAAAAAATTGAAGCTCATGAGAAAGCTTTGTTGCATCGTGCCTTTTCAGTTTTTATTTTAAATGACAAGAATGAAGTTATGCTCCAACAAAGAGCATCAGAAAAATATCACTCCCCTTTATTATGGACCAATACTTGTTGTAGTCATCAACGAGCAGGAGAAACAAATATAGAAGCAGGTAGAAGGAGAATGGTGGAAGAAATGGGTTTTGAAGTACCGTTAAAAGACGTTTTTAGTTTTATTTATAAAGCTCCGTTTGACAATGGATTGACAGAGCATGAGTTTGATCATGTAATGATAGGATATTACAATGGCGAACCAACTATTAACCGAGAAGAAGTAGAAGCTTGGAAGTGGATGGGGATAGATGACATTAAAGAAGATATGGAAAAACAACCCGAACTATATACCGCATGGTTTAAAATCATATTCTCGAAATTTTACCATTTTATTGAAGCTCAAAAAAAGTAAATTATGCGCTTAACAATCAGTAGAAAATCACATTTTAACGCAGCCCATCGATTATTTAATAAAAATTGGGACGATAAGAAAAACCAACTTGTCTTTGGGAAGTGCAATAACCCTAATTACCATGGACATAATTATGAATTGATTGTACATGTAACAGGAGAGTTAGATCCAGAAACTGGGTTCGTTATGGATTTAAAAGAGTTGTCTGATTTGATAAAGGCTGAAATAGAAGAAGCTTTTGATCACAAAAACTTGAACTTAGATGTTGCGGAATTTGCAGAATTGAATCCAACTGCAGAAAATATAGCTGTGGTTATCTGGAAAAAATTAAGACCTTTTATTAGCGAAGACAAGGATTTAGAGGTGGTGTTATATGAAACTGCTCGTAATTTTGTTTCTTTTAAAGGAGATTTTTAAAAATACGTTTTGTATATACTAAAATTCGTAAATTTGTAGCTTGAATTTTTTTAAGGGAAGAGAGGTAGGTTTAGCCTACATGTTTTATAATAGGAAAAATATTATATGAGTTTTATTCAATATCCTATCGTATTTGTACCAATCCTAAAAGATCGCATATGGGGCGGTACAAAATTAAATACAGTATTAGGAAAAGAAATACATTCTGATCAAGTTGGAGAGAGTTGGGAAGTTTCTGGAGTTACAGATAATGTTAGTATTGTAGCAAATGGAACTTATAAAGGTTGCGATTTAGAAGAGCTCATAAACCAATATCCAGAGGAATTATTAGGTAGTTATATATACAATCGCTTTGGCAAACAATTTCCATTGTTATTTAAATTTTTAGATGCCAAGGAGGATTTGTCTATACAATTACACCCTAATGATGAACTTGCGATGAAAAGACATCAATCTTTAGGTAAGACCGAAATGTGGTATGTTATGCAAGCAGACCCAGGTGCGAGAGTTGTGGTGGACTTTAAGGATGGAGTACATCAAGAAGATTATATGAAGCATCTCGAAAACAAGACATTACCTTCTATTCTAAATGAAATTTTGGTAGAGAAAGGGGATGTTTTTTTTATTGAGACAGGGACTGTTCACGCCATTGGTGGGGGAGTACTCTTAGCAGAGATTCAACAAACTTCTGATATAACGTATCGAGTATACGATTGGGATAGAGTCGATGCTGAAGGCAATTCAAGAGAGTTACACGTAGACTTAGCTAAAGACGCGATTAATTATGAGCCAAAACAAGTAGAGTTTGTTTATGAGAAAAAAGAAAATGTAGCAAATTCTATTGTTGAATGTCCTTATTTTTCAGTGAATTACATTCCTTTAAAAGAGGTGTATCACCTAAAAAAGGCAATTGATAGATTTCACTTTTACGTGTGTACAGAAGGAGATTGTACATTCGTAATAAATCAAGATAAATATGAGTTTAGCAAAGGAGATAGTATATTAATACCAGCTGCTATTGCTGAATTTTCGATAGAAGGTAAAGCGACTTTATTAGAAATATTTGTTTCGTAAAAAGACTATAAAGTATAGTATTAAAGTTGTAGCTTTGTTCAAAATTTTAACCCATAAATTAGATTAATATGGCAAGTGTAAAAAACTTAAAAAAGGATATTCATTACGTATTAGGAGACATTATCCAAGCTATTTATATTCACGAAATGGCAACTGATGGAGCAACTCCACAAACTGAAGCGTTGTTAGAAGAAACATTAACTTCATTCGATGAATTAATTGAAGCAGTAAACGCTAAAAACGTTGAAAATAAAAAAGCACATTTTAAAGGAGTTTACTCAAAATTAGAAAATGTTGCAGGTCAGTTAGTTGAGAAAATTAACGCATTGTAGTCTAAAAAAAGAATACAAAAACAAGCCGAAAGGCTTGTAAGATTCAAAAAGCGTGTTATCTTTGCACTCGCAAAATGAGTCGCCGGTGTAGCTCAGCTGGCTAGAGCAGCTGATTTGTAATCAGCAGGTCGTGGGTTCGAGTCCCTCCATCGGCTCAAATTTTGAAAATAACATATTGCAATAATACTATTGAGTCGCCGGTGTAGCTCAGCTGGCTAGAGCAGCTGATTTGTAATCAGCAGGTCGTGGGTTCGAGTCCCTCCATCGGCTCAATTTGAAAATTAAATGTTGCGACATTATTTAGTCGCCGGTGTAGCTCAGCTGGCTAGAGCAGCTGATTTGTAATCAGCAGGTCGTGGGTTCGAGTCCCTCCATCGGCTCAAAGGCTTCCTTATTAAGGAAGCCTTTTTGCATTAAAAACTTTCTCTTGAACGCTCGACTGTCAATTTCTTTTTATAATTTTATTGTAAATTAACTTTTTTAAGTAATTGCTTTTATTTACTCGCTTGATTTGCTACCTTTTTTTGCCTATACTATCGTTTGTTATAATTTTTAAAAATAATACCTATGCAAGTTGTTACTGATTCTGGTTGGTTTGTGTATTTAGAGATATTGTACTTTATCTTAACGATTATTGTAGCTATTCGCATTATCTATGACACAGATTCTATATCTAAGACTTTAGCCTATTTGTTATTGGTTGTTTTTGTTCCCGTCTTTGGGATGTTTTTTTATTTCTCTTTTGGCATCAATTACCGCAAGAGAAAAATGTATACTAAGAAATTAGAGCATAACGATGATTACAATGAGCGCTTAACCCAGAGATTGAAAGAAGTTCACATTGATTTTAAGCAGAAAGGGAATAAGATAGTGGAGGAGAATCGCTCCTTTATCAAGATGCTATCAAGTACGGCTATGGGAGAAGGACCTTTGTTAGTTGATAATAAAGTAGATCTATTGGAGAATGGCGAAGTGTTTTTTCCAAGGTTGTTAGAGGATTTAAAGAATGCTAAGCACCACATACATATTGAGTATTATATTTATGAAAATAGCGAAATCGGTCGACAAATTGAAGAAGTACTCATTAGTAAATTAAAAGAGGGGGTGGAAGTCCGTTTTATTTACGATGATTATGGTTCTCGCTCAATTCGTAAGAATATTGTTCGCAATATTCGCAAGCATGGCGGTGAGGCATTTCCCTTTAATCGAATTATTTGGATAGCTTTAGCTAACCGTCTGAATTATCGCAATCACAGAAAAATTGTTGTAATTGATGGATTAATTAGTTACACGGGGGGTATTAATATTTCTGATCGATATGACAACCGAAATAAGGATCAGAATGACTATTATTGGAGAGATACACATGTTCGCATTGAAGGGACAGGTGCTTATGGTTTGCAGTATATATTTTTAGCAGATTGGAATTTTTGTAGTAAACAAACTATTGCTTTTAGCAAAGAATATTTTCCAAAAGTTGAGTACAGTAAGGATCGCTTAGTTCCTTTGCAGATTATTTCTTCTGGACCGGACTCAGATGTACCTTCTATTTTATACAGTGTATTGAAAGCAATACAAACCGCAAAAAGTGAGATTCTCATAACTACTCCTTACTATATTCCCGATGAATCACTTCAATTAGCTATTAAGATGGCAGCATTGAGCGGTAAGAAAGTGAAGATGATTCTACCTGGTATTACTGATTCAATGATGGTGAAGTGGGCATCAGAATCCTATTTTCAAGAATTATTAGAATATGGAGTTGAGATTTACTTGTACAAGAAAGGCTTTATACACGCCAAAACTTTTGTGACTGATTCAGGAGTATGTTCTGTTGGAACTTGTAATTTAGATCATAGAAGTTTCGATTTGAATTTTGAAGTAAATGCAATTATTTACGATGAGGACTTTGCCTTAAAGATGAGGGAAATGTTTTTTAGAGATTGTAAAGAGTCAATCAAACTTGATTTAAAGCTTTGGAATAAACGTTCAAAATGGCATCGTTTAAAGAACAGTTTTGTTCGTTTATTAGCGCCGTTATTATAAGCGAAATTTATAATGAGTAGTATTGAGGTTATGCAAAATGCAAGTATAAGTATTAGTGCTACTATATAGGGTGATTTCCTTTTGGTGTCTGGAAGCAGAAGGAATGACAATTTCTATGATTTTTTTAAATAAACTTAGTATTTAAGTAATAGTATATGAATTTACATTTAACATATAAAGAATATATAACACACCAACATCCCTTCGAGAATGACTATGAGGGTAAAGTGATTACTACTTTGATCGAATCACGGGCAAACAAAAAGGAGAATAAGAAGGTCGTTTTGTATATTCACGGCTTTAGTGATTATTTCTTTCAGTACCATATGATGCGTTATATCAATGCAGAGGAGATTAATTTCTTTGCAGTTGATTTGCGTAAATGTGGTCGATCACTATTAGCTCATCAGCATCCTAATTATTGTCAATCTATGCGTGAGTATTTCCCTGATTTGAACTATGCTATTGAGTTTATCACTAAGCAAAATAGCAATTCTGAAATATATATGATGGGACATAGCACAGGAGGATTATTAGTTTCTTATTACGCAAAATTTGGTTTACTGAGAAATCGGATAAAGGGGATTGTCTTAAACTCTCCATTTTTAGATTTCAATTTACCTTTTTATGTTAAACCCTTTATAACAACTGTTGCTAAGAGCAAGTCTTCTAAGGATGCATATGCTTGTATGGAAAGCTTACCTCCAATCTATGGGGAGTCTTTACATCGAAATTATAACGGTGAGTGGAAGTATAGTCTTGACTTAAAACCGATCAAGCCTTTTCCTGCTTTTTATGCATGGATATTAGCTGTACAACATGCGCAATCTTTAATTAAAGAAGCCCAAAATTTAGGAGATTTGCCTATCTTGTTAATGAGAAGTGATAAATCTGGTAACGCATACAGACAAACGGATATTACAAATTGCTCAGATGTTGTACTCAATGTAAAAGATATGACCAAAATAGGTTGTAAACTCAGCGATAACGTCGAAGAAGCTATTGTCGAAGGAGGCGTACACGATTTAGTGTTATCAAGTGAAGCTGCAAGAAATATTGCCTTGCAAAAAATTGTAGCATTTGTTAAGAAGTAAAAAGCAGAAGTATACAAAATCAAAAAGCTGTTATTCACATTGAATAACAGCTTTTTTTTAAGTAATAATTGAAATATGTTGTGATACAATCGGATTAGAATAGACCTCCTCCAGTTCCACCACTTTGCTTTGTATTTGCATCTCTGTATTTTCGTTGTAATGCACGTCCTTTTCCTCCTCCAAACGTATAGTTTAGTCCTATGTAAAGAGATCTACTTTCCCATGTAAATTGACCATTAGAAGGGTAAGGATACTGTGAATCATATTTGAACTTCATGGTATTAAAGATATCGTTGAATCTTGCACTGATACTTAATTTATTTTGAAGTAGAGAATATCTCACACCAGCATCAATCTTATACATCTCTTTAGAGTTCATTGTCAATCCGTCTAAAGGACCTCTATAGAAACCAAATAAGTTAAATCTCAAGTTTTTAGTTGCTTTAAAATTACTATTCAAACGCGCATTAAATGAATTGGCAGTAATGTTGCGCTCGATGAAGTCCATTTGATTTGTAGTCGTATTTAACTTAGAAACAAAACCACTTTGTTTGATACTTGAAAAATCAATTGCTGGTTGCATATCCCACCAAGGTGTAAGGATAAGGTTTGCAGAAAGTTCAAAACCATAAGCATCATTTGATTTATAGTTATCAAAAGTCATTAATAGCGCATTTGGGTTGTCATTTTCTGGGTCATCATAAATAACCTGATTAATTTCTTTATTGATTTTTCTGTAGTATACACCTGCTGTTATACTGCTTTTGTTAGTAAACATTCTTGTGTAGTTAAGTTCCACTGAATTAGTGAATTGAGGTTTTAATTCTGGATTACCTACCATTGTCATTAATGGAGTTGAGAATTGTCTCACAGGGTTTGTTTGTGAATTACCAGGTCTATCTACTCGTCTACTATAACTCAGGTTGAACATATCATTGTCTGTCATTGTATACCCTATGTAAACAGATGGATATAAAGTAAGGTAGTCATCTTTGAAATTGGTTTTGCCATTTAAAGTTGATTCAACTTTATAACTTTCTAATCGGGTTCCTAATTGGTAGTTGAATTTTCCATAGGTTTGGCCGAAGGTTACATACGCAGAGAAAATGTCTTGATCGTATTTATTGTTTATTTGATGAGTATCCGAAGAAGTCATTGGATTATTAGAGTCAAATGCATTGTCTGCTCTTGATAATCTCGCTTCAGCTCCTAATTCAAGTTTTGTGTGATCATTTAATGGATTAACGTAGTCGATATTAATCGTAGTAAGGTTACTTTTATTTTCGCTTCCATCTCTGTACAATTGGTTTGGGTTCTTTCCAATTGTTGTATCATAATCTCCATCATTGGTAGATTTGTTTCTACTGAAGTTTCCTTCAATATCTAAAGTATGTCCTTTTTTCTCAAACAAGTGTTTGTAAGCTAAGTTATAGGCACTATATTTATTTTCTCCGTCATATTTAGTGTTTTGAAATATATCTTCAAATAAATTATTAGGATATGTAGTAGCATTAGCCATATCCATTGTGTTGTTGTTTGTACTTTGGTTAGTATAGAATGACAAAGTGTTGTTGTCATCAATATAATAATCCATCCCTACTTTGTATAAGTAGTTTTTATTGATAGACTTCATGCGAATCTCCGTTGGTGATTGTATATCAGTACGCATCATATCTCCATCATTTTTGTATTGTCCGTACGAATAACTACCATTGCCATAGAAGTTAAGTTTTCCTTGTCTATAGTTTAGGTTAATTGAGTTTGAGTTTTTAGCATAGTGAGAGAAAGTAGCTCCTGTATCAATTGATCCATTAAAACCATCCATTGTATTTTTGTGTAAGACAATATTGATGATACCAGACATACCTTCAGGGTTGTATTTAGCACTTGGATTGGTAATTAATTCAATGCTTTTGATAGAGGTAGAAGGGATTTGTTTTAAAACTTGCTCAGAAGACATATTTGTCGGACGACCATCGATTAGGATTCGCACATTCTCATTACCTCTAAGTGAGATTTTACCATCTTTATCGACATTGACAGAAGGGATATTATTCATTATCTCTCCAGCCGTAGCTCCTGCTGTGGTTAAATCTTTTCCAACATTAATTACTTTTCTGTCTATTTTTTGCTCTATTGTTGACTGTTCAGCAATGATATTAACTCCTTCTAAAGTTGTCGCTTCAGGTTGAAGGAATATTGTACCTAAGTTTAAGATAGATTCAGACAGAACGATGTCTTTTTGGAATGTTTGATAGCCAATGAATTGAACTTCTAATGTGTATTTGTTTTGTGGAACAGATAATTCAAAGTTACCTTGGTCGTTTGACATAGCTCCTGTGATTATCTGCTCTCCATTTTTAATAGCAATTGTAGCATAAGGTACTGCAGATTGCAAATCTTTATCTATTATCGTTCCTGTAATTTTCCCATTTTGAGATAAACCAGTGTAGATAGCAATCAAGAAGAAAATAGCACTAAGTTTAAATTTCATAAGTTATTCTAATTTGAGTTGAGTTTATTTTTTTACTTTAGGTCTTTGTTTAATAGACACCTATTTTGACTTTTTGTTACAGAATAAAATTCAAAATTGTTTATATATAATAATTCTTAATTGTAATTAGTTGATAATTAGTTAGTTTAATGTATTTGAAAAATTAAAAAAAATGAGATATACTGTGTTTTGTGGATCGAGTAGTGGATTTGATGAAAACTTTAAGTGTGAGGCGTATAATTTAGGAAAGGCTTTAGCTTCTAAGACTATTGGATTAGTATATGGTGGGGCTAATGTTGGATTAATGGGGGCTGTGGCCGACGGTTGTTTGGATCATGGAGGTGAAGTTATAGGGGTATTACCTTATTTTTTGAAAAATGTTGAGATAGAACACAAGGCGTTGACAGAGTTGTTTTTAGTTGAGTCAATGCACGATCGCAAGGCTAAGTTAAATGAGTTATCTCATGGAGTGATTGCTCTACCTGGCGGATATGGGACATTAGAGGAATTATTTGAAATGATAACGTGGGCGCAGTTAGGACTTCACAAGAAACCTGTAGCAATACTCAATACAGATCATTTCTATGATCCTTTATTGCTAATGATAGATAAGATGGTTGAGAAAGGCTTTTTAAAGCAAATCAATAAAGAAATGCTTATTGTTTCTGATCAAATTGAGGATTTGTTGGATAGAATGGAGAAATATGAAGCACCTAAAGAAGGAAAGTGGATAATGAAGGAGAAGTAGATTCATTCAAATTTCACATTTTAGATTTTTTAAGTTTAAATTATCATATCAGAAGAATTAGAAAGACGTAAAAAGTCGTAATTTAGGATTTATTAAAGTTAGGAAAATGGAAAAACACAATAATAATATTGCAATATTGGTTGATGGCGATAATGCACAAGCAAAATTGTTAGATAAAATATTAGAAGAAGTATCAAAATACGGAAAAGTTACAATTAGGCGTATATACGGAGATTGGACAACACCGCAGATGAATAGCTGGAAAGATTTGCTCAATGATTTGTCTTTTTCACCTATGCAGAAGTTCAATTATACTTCAGGGAAAAATTCTACGGATAGCTCTTTGATTATCGATGCGATGGATATCTTGCATGATAAGGCTGTTGATGGCTTCTGTATAGTTTCAAGTGATAGCGACTACACTGGATTAGCTAAACGCATTCGAGAGGAAGGTATTTTCGTGATGGGAGTAGGAGAAAAGAAAACACCTAATGCCTTTGTTCAATCGTGTGAGATCTTTACCTATTGCGAAACACTTATGCCAAAAGAAAGTACGGTGAAAGGAGATAATGGGAGTAATAAGAAAAGTGCTCAGTCTGATGAAGATGACAATAAAACTTTGACAAAAAAAGAGTACAAGTTGATTGATCGCGCTTTTGATATGTCCGTTGATGAGGAGGTTGAGGCTTATATTGCAACTGTAGGGCAAAACTTGAGAAAGCTAAATCCAAGTTTCGATGCTCGTGATTATGGCTTTAGAAATTTGACAGAGATGTTCAAGCACTTAAAGACCTACGAAGTAATCAACAATAATGTAAAGGGACTGAATCACCCATTGGTGAAAAAGAAATAAAACAAGGAAACGCTTTTTTATAAAGCGTTTTTTTATTTTTAGGCTTTAGAATAGAAAATATTAATAGCTATGACATTAGACGAAATAAAGGGAATACGCAAGCAGTTTGAATATTATCGCATGTTAGCAGATAAAACGTATCCACCCTAGCAAGTACATCTTGTGAGGTATAAAAATTATTCTACAGCGTCAGAGATTGCCTTTTTATAGTTATGAGGATATAAATCTGTAATATTCTT
>NZ_WSPP01000208.1:0-223 GCF_009767705.1 Myroides sp. LoEW2-1
AGCTGAGCTTATTGGAGTGGAGCTAAAAGACACTGTGTATCGATACGATGGTGAATTAAAGTCATTGGCTATTTCAGGAGATATAGATATAGTGACAGATGTAACATATTCAAATAACAGCCATAGCGATGCAGGTGAATATAAGGTAGAGGCAAAGGTCTTGGCTGGAGATAATTACCATCCTTTATCCCTTGAGGGGACACTAACTATTGAAAAAGCTGAG
>NZ_WSPP01000209.1:0-6148 GCF_009767705.1 Myroides sp. LoEW2-1
ATCATTTTTACAAACTCAATATAGTTTTCCACGGTTATTATTTATTATTACAAAGATCTGTAGTTTTTAATTCACACACAACTTTTGAGATTGATCCCTTATGCTTTCTGTTAATACTACTTTCGGGCAGTCTAAGAAAGAATTAGCCAGAGTGAATAAGCAAATTGAGAGATTAGCCTTTGCTGATGCTATCGATTCTTATGAAAAGTTAGTAAAAAAAGGTAAAGCCTCTCAAGAAGTTGTATTGGGTTTAGCAAATGCATATTACGAAAATGGTTTATATATTGAAGCTAATCACTGGTTTGAAGAAGCATTTGGTAAGATAGAATCTTCTCAAGAGATTGAAGATTTGAATAATTACTACCGCTATGTGCAAACAGTTAGAACTTTAGGAGATTATACTGTAGCAAATGCAAAAATGGATTTATTGGCAGATAAGTTTCCAGAAGATGGTCGTATTAAAAAATACTTAGCAGATCCTAACTATATTACTGAAGTAAATAGCAATAGAGAAGGGTATAAAGTTAAGTTATTGAATAGTGTTAATACAGAATTTTCTGAATACGGATCAGCTTTGTATAAAGGAGAAATTGTTTATGCATCTTCTCAAAAAAGTAAATTCAGAAAAGATAAGATACACAGTTGGACAAATGATCCTTACACTAAATTATTTTCTGCCCCAGTTCGTATAGATGGGTACATTGGTGAAGTAAAACCATTTGCTAAGAAGCTTGATGGTAATTTTAACGAGGCAAACGCAGTATTTAGTGCTGATCAACGTGCTATGTATTTTTCAAGTAATACACGTGGTGATAAGAATACTCGTTATTCAGATGGAACTATGTTAGTAAGTTTGTATAGAGCTTATTCATTTGGTCAAGGTAAATGGGGGGATGTTGAGAAGTTATCTATTAACGTACCTCATGCTAACTCATCTCAACCAGCATTAAGTCCTGATCAAGATTGGTTATACTTTTCTTCAGATAGACCTGGAGGATATGGTCAGTCTGATTTATATAGAGTTAAGCTATATCGTGATGGTACATTCGGGGTTCCTGAGAATTTAGGTGACAAGATTAATACGGAAGGTAGAGAAAGTTTTCCATTTGTAAGCTCTGATAATGTTTTGTATTTCGCTTCTGACGGTCATCCTGGTTTAGGAGGATTGGATTTGTATGGAGTGCAAATTTATGAAGATGGTACTTTTGGAGAGGTTGTTAACTTAGGTAACTCTATCAATAGTTCTCACGATGATTTCGCAATGTATTTGGATCCTGAGTCTAAATTTGGATTTATTACTTCAAATAGACCTAATGGTGAAGGAAAAGATGATTTGTATTTTGTTCGTATGAAGTTAGGTACAGAATTAAATGTTGCCCAAGAAATCAGAGGTAAAGTTGTTGACCAGGCTACTGATAAACCAATTTGGGATGCGTTCGTATTCTTATATGATGAAAAACACAGATTGATTGATCAAATTGAAGTTGATAAGAGAGGTGAATATAAATTCACAGATGTGAAGATTAACCGTGAATACTCTATTGCTGCTAAAGCTCCAGGTTATAATTCTGCTGAAACTGCAATTGATCCTGTTACTAAGAATGTAGACATTGTTGTTGATTTTGCTTTAAATAGAAGTAAAGAGCTTGTTATCCCAGGATATGAATATGGTGGAACTACAGGTTATGGTGATGATGTAAGAGTAAAAGAAGGTGATGATTTAACTAAGGTGTTGAACTTGCAACCAATTTATTTTGACCTTGATAAGTTTAATATTAGATTAGATGCTCAAATAGAATTATCTAAAGTAGCTTCATTAATGTTAAATTACCCTCAATTAAAATTAGAAGTTAGATCTCATACAGACGCAACAGGACCTGATGCTTATAATATGAGATTATCTGAAAGAAGAGCGATATCAACTGTAGATTGGTTAGTAAAACAAGGTATTAGCCGTAACAGAATTAAAGGTATTGGAATGGGTGAGAGCCAAATCATGAATCACTGTAAGAACAATGTTCCATGTAGTGAGCGTGAGCATCAAAAAAATAGACGTAGTGAGTTTATTGTAATTGGATTATAAAATTAAGTTTTATATAAAGAGAAGGAGTTCCATTGGAACTCCTTTTTTTATTCCTATATTTTATAAAACCTTTATGTGCATTGTTCACAGAAATTATGTAATTTGCACTTTGGAATTAATTCATTTAGTAGAAATAAATTTATAATGATTATACAACCTAGAACACGTGGATTTATTTGCTTAACTTCTCATCCTGAAGGATGTGCTGAAAATGTTAGAAAGCAAATCGAATATGTTAAGTCAAAAGGACTGATTAATAATGGACCAAAAAAAGTTTTAGTAATAGGGGCTTCTACTGGTTTTGGATTAGCTTCTCGTATCTCTGCTGCTTTTGGTTCGAATGCTGCTACTATTGGAGTGTTTTTCGAGAAACCTGGTACAGAAGGACGTCCTGGAACTGCTGGATGGTATAACTCTGCTGCGTTTGAGAAAGAAGCTCATGCTGCTGGATTATATGCAAAAAGTATTAATGGTGATGCTTTCTCTGATGAAATCAAGAAAGAGGCTATTGATCTAATTAAGAAAGATTTAGGACAAATTGATTTAGTAGTTTATAGCTTGGCCTCTCCAAGAAGGACTCATCCAAAGAGTGGAGAGAATTTTGCTTCTGTTTTGAAACCAATAGGTGAACCATTCTCTAACAAAACTGTAGATTTTCACACTGGTGTAGTTTCTGATATTACTATTAATCCTGTTACTGAGCAATCTGATATAGACAATACAATTGCTGTAATGGGAGGTGAAGATTGGAAGTTTTGGATTGAAGATTTAAAAGCTGCGGGTGTTTTAGCTCAAGGGTGTAAAACAGTTGCTTATTCTTATATTGGACCTGAATTGACTTATCCAATTTATAGAAATGGTACTATTGGTATGGCTAAGAATGATTTAGAAGGTACTGTTCCATATCTGAATGAACTACTTGGTGACTTGAATGGAGTTTCTTATGTATCAGTTAATAAGGCTTTGGTTACTCAATCTAGTTCTGCTATCCCTGTTGTTCCATTGTATATTTCTTTGTTATATAAAGTAATGAAAGAAAAGGGGATTCACGAAGGTTGTGTGGAGCAAATGCAAAGATTATTTGCAGACCGCTTGTATGCTGATAACGTAGTTTTAGATAGTGAAGGGCGTATTCGTGTAGACGATTTAGAAATGCGTGAAGATGTACAGGCTGAAGTAGCTGAATTATGGGATAAAGTGACTACTGAGAATATTGAAAGTATTTCTGACTTAGCTGGTTATAGAAGAGATTTCTTTAATTTATTCGGTTTTGAGTTTGATAATATTGACTATAACGTTGAATCAGATGAACTAACTTCTGTTGAAAGTATTAAATAATATAGATTATTGTTTTAAATAGAAAAGAGAGCTATTAGCTCTCTTTTTTTGTTTAGTGAATATGTTCTGTTTGGATTAAATCGATTATAAATGTGATTTGCTGCTTCAAATTTTGAATATCAGTATCAAGTGCTTCTTTAGTGTTATAAGCTTTAGATTTATCTTCTATAGCCTCTAAGAGAGGGATTATCTTCTTGATCTCTAATTGTCTAAACATTGGAAGCATCTTATGAGCTATATTACTCAAAGTATCTATATCCATTTCTTCAGCGGCATAGTCAAGGTCTAATAAGTTTTCGTGTGTACTTTCTATAAATATGACAAGTAGATTTTTTAGAGCTTCTATGTCATCTCCTATGAATTGTTTAAGTGTATTTGTATTGTAAGGTTTGTTGTTTTTCTCATTTTCAAATGTAGTTGTTGGAGTTTCAACACTAACTTGAAAAGTGGTATTTGGATAAAATATCTTTGCAATTAGCTTTAATAATTCATTTAAATCTAAAGGCTTAGGGTGCGAACCAGTAAATCCAGCATTGGTGAAGTCTTCATTTGAAAGGTTTCTTTTTCCAGATAGTGCTATTACGGGTATGTCCTTTGTAAAGTTATTCTGTTGAATTTGATTTAATAATTCAAAACCATCCATTTTCGGCATTTGTATATCTGACAAAATTAGATTTATTGTGTTATTTTGTAGGTATGAAATTACTTCTGTAGGATCATTTTTCAAGACAACACTTTTAAAGATAGGGCTAAGTATTTCTTCCATTAATTGCAATTGTATCTTATCATCGTCAATCACAAGTATTGAAAGGTCACTTAGAATATTTGTTTCCTTTAAACTTGATGAATTTGTTTGTTCGCTTTGTTCTCCTTCAATAGCTTCAATGTACGGAATAACAATTTCAAATGCTGATCCTAATCCTAATTTGCTATCAACTGTAATTGTTCCATCAAGCAAATTAATTAATCGCTGCGATATGTTTAACCCTAATCCAGTACCACCAAATTTCTTTTCGATTCCGTCATGGGCTTGTCTAAATTCTTGAAAGATATTCTTGACATTATCTTTGTGGATCCCAATGCCAGTGTCTTCAACTTTTATACTGATAGAATCCTCTTTCTTTAATGCGCTAACTTTTACGTGTCCTACCTGTGTAAATTTGATTGCATTTGAGATCAGATTTGTCAGTATTTGTTTTATTCTATATGGGTCAGTAACGATGTTTAAATTTAGAACAGGATATATATCCCAAAGTAATTCTATTTTCTTATTGTCTGCATTGGGTTGTAACAATAAGCAAGTATTCTGAATTAGTTCAGTTAAATTTGTTGGTTGAGTTTGTATAGTTAACTTGTTATTCTCAAGTTTAGAAAAATCGGTAAGATCATTTACTAAGTTGCGTATATACTGAGAGGAAGTTTTTATGTTTTTGACGTATTGATTTTGTTTGTCATCAAGAGATGTTTGGTTAAGTAAATCAGTGAAGCCAATTAAGCCACCTAAAGGAGTTTGTAAATCGTGAGTAACCGTTGCAAACAACATTGTTTTGCTTCGCAATAATTCTTCTTTTTCTTTGTTTAGCTTTTCTAAGGCAACTCTGTATTCTTGCGTTTGATTTACGTCCTTGATTATAATAAAACCTAAAATAATAATCACTAAAAGTGCTGAACCACCTATATATGCAATATTGGTGGAGGCTGTGCTTATGTGTGATTTAGATTCGTTAATCTTTTGATAAGAAAGTGAGATGATATTTTTCTCTACATTTTGCAATATATCTCTTAATTGATCAGTAATGTGTTTATTCTCAACGAGTAGTTGCTGCTCTTGTTGGAAAAGGGCTTTTTGTTTTTGATCAATTTTATTTTGTGTACTCAAGACTATTTTTTCCATAGCGGATATCAGAGAGTCAGAGATGCTTGGGTAATTAATAGTTGTGGTAATAGTGTCCGTGTTATCACCTTTAAAAAGCCTTGCCCATGCACTTCTTTTCTGCTTATCTCTACTTTGAATAATTATTGGTTGAATATTTTGTTCAATTTCTTCTCTTAAGTTATAAATTTCATCAAAAGCTTCTTTGTAGTCACCTGATTCGTTGATTGCTTTTCTGGCTTTAACTAACTCTGCAACACTTTTCTTTTTCTTTGCTAAAAGGTCATTTACAGTATTCAATTTATCATACGTTACTGGATCCTTTACATCTTTTTGTATTTGACTGATATGACTGACAATTGTATCAAGTTGGGCAAAGTAAGTTTGTATATCTTTTTGATTTCCAGTTAAAATAGCATTTCTACCATATGCTTCGGAATTGTAGAGATCATTTATAGTACTGCTAACCAAAAAGATTTTGTTATTTTCATTTACCATGTGAAGTTCTGGTACAGTAAATTTTTTAGCTTCTTTGTAAATATATATTCCCGAAGCTATTACTGCTGTAAAAAGTATTAAGTATAGAACTGCTATTTTGAGTTTAATGGAAAAGGAGTTTTTCATATTTGATTGGCTAATATCATTCACTAACGAGCAAAATTACAAAGAAGTAAGCTTGAATTGTAATTAAAAGTGAATAATCCAGTTTAATCTTAGGTAGGTTTTGTTTTGTAAAAATTAAATTATATGAAATAGTTTGATTATTTAAGAATTAATGTAATAATAGTGTTTGTATTTAACTTTTTATTGTATATTTGAGTATGTGGTTCCTACTAAAGAGAGAAAATCTATAC
>NZ_WSPP01000210.1:0-3165 GCF_009767705.1 Myroides sp. LoEW2-1
CTTTATACTTGTTTAATCCTTCAAACAAGTACTCTTGATTATACCCTTCAGTAAACTCTTTATTATCAATTAAGTCTCCCCAATCCTCAGTTAGGCTTTCTTTAATAAATATTTCAGAATAGTCTATTACGCTGGTATAATTTTCTTCAGGAAAGTATTTTATCTTAACATTGGTACCACCTCCTATTTTTTCAATTGTAATTGTTTTAGGACCTGGCACTTCCTTGTATTCTGATTTGATATCTATTATTTTATCTTTAGATACTTCATTACTATGTGTTACAAAATTAACTTTGGCTTCATAATCTTTTTCAATATCAATAATGACAGATATTTGTTGACTAATAATAGTAGACCCTATTTCTACTATACTCACATTTTTATTCCCCCATTCAGTACTCTCTTTTTCTTTAAAATAATATTCAATCTGTTTTACGAATGGTTTACTTAATTCATTTTGAATTAGAATAGTACATACACTTCCATTTAACTCTATCTCTGAAACTACAGGTAAAGGAATTTCCCCACCAATATATCTGTAATCATAAATAATATAAAGTACATCGAATATAGTTCTCTTTAATTCAAACTTACCTACATAAGATGGATAGTAAACATTACTTTCCTTTTCTACATCAATAATAGTAGACCTATTAACTATCTCCTCAATCGTATCAATTTTAAAAGGATACGATAAATATGCCATTCTATTCCAATTCGGATCAAAAACAGTAGTATTGGTAACATCTTGTAATGAATACATAGATATATTAGAATTGTCTTTAGGAAACTTACCTATCCCTTGAGTTCCTGTTTCAGTTATATCTATAACGTTTGTGGTAAAATCATTTTCTTGACTATACAGTTGGGAATTACCCCATTTATATCCTGACGAAGTTGTTCTACCATACAATGTGTTATCACTCAAAATAAGTTGTTTTATTGTAATATCAGAACCTATAGGACATGTGTGAGTAATTGTATAAGTAGCTGATAGAGCAATGGGTGTAATTGTAACTTTAATATTCTCTGTAGTTACTGAATTAATAGGAATCAATATTTCTCCTGCTCCAGTTACATTAGATTTTACATAGGTTTTTCCTTGATAAATACATTCTATTGTAACATGTCCTATTACATCATAATTAAATATTGTAGTACCTATTAAATTATTCAATTTAACATAATAAGTAAAAGGGAAAACCACATCAAATCTATTTAGTACAAAATCACAATCAACTATTGTTGGTACATCTGGGTTATCTCCAATATGAATATTATACATGTTATTATAAGGATCAATCCCTCCAAGTATCTTTGCACCATAATACTCGTTCAATTTCTGTTTAAACCATCCCTCCATTCCATATGTAATTGGTGAAATCCCATTAGATGAAAGCCTTAAAACATGGCCACGTTTGGCGTCTACCCAATATATTCTATTTCCATCTTGTTCATATGACTCAGGATGTGTCATACCATACTCTCCTGTATAAGGAACATACTCCCCTAGAATGTATGGCACCTTTGCAACATTACTTGTTCCATCTGTATTATACATCGCATCTTTCCCATACAATACTTGGCCAACCTTATCTTTTTGAAAAACTAATAAATTACCATCTCTAGAAACTATTTTCTCAATAGTACCATTCTGTTTATCTAATTCTTTCCAATTAACTAATGATCTATTGAATGAATTTAACCCATTAAGTCCTGTACTCTCAACAAATTGCTCGCCATAAGTTAAATCAGCATAACGTATTATTTCTCCATATTCCTCATTACTTATTGTAGTAGGGCTCAAATCAATATTTAATGCATTAGCATTAAAATGATCTTTAATTTTATATGATTCTATTCCCTCTCCAAATGCAAAACAATTATAAAAATCAATTCTTTCGATAATTGCAGGGCTTGTATCTGTTTGATCAACATCTCCCTTATGACGATTGTTTTCAATTGTAAAAGTTTTAGATGATAGATAAAATATATCCATATCAGTGCTTTTCTTAGGCTTTGTTTCAAACACATAATAACCATTATTGATTCTAATAACAATCTTAGCATCAATATACCCTCTTCTTCCCCCACTACTTGCAGGTTTAGTACCTTCTATGTATAGACGTTTTCCTTCTTTTCGAATATGACCTTTGTAGTTGTCTTTTGAATTTCCTTTATTTCCCCAAAGATTTTTATTCTCAATGAAATCTTTATACCACCTTTCTATATTATAGTCTTTTACACTTATGTTCCAAGTATAGTCAAAAGTATTTTCAAGTCTTCCTGCGTCTCTATGATGTACTGAACTTATCCATAGATGTACTGAACTTCCAACTGGCAATTCTAAAGGAGTCTCATTGTCATAAAACAAATCTAATCTTACATCTGGTAAACTCCCTGACGACTTTCTTTTATCAGAACGTTCATCCTGATATATTTCAAAATCTTCATTAGACATTGTAAAATCTACAGGCTTAATCTTTATATACGTACCAGATGGTTCTATAATATCATTGCCTTTACTATCTTTATTTCCTTTAATAAAGTCAGAAGGCTGTTCTACTTTATCTAAGATTTCAGTTTGTATAATACTATCAGAAACTTTATTCGAATCCCTTTTTAATATAAGAATATCTCCTTGTTTTATTTTATCTTTAGAATTTCCTTCGAGCTTACACCACACGTATCCTTCTTCTGAATAATAAGTTGTTATAATTACAACCTCATAGGTAAGGGGAGTAGTTTTTACTGCCACTTGATAAGATGTTGCCCAAAATGGAGGCTTATGATTAATATGCAAACTCAAATAGTTAATACTATCACTTTCTTTTTGAGGAATGTATACTGAATTTTTTATACAAGTCAATGCAGTTGATGCTCGCTTAAATTCATCTTCATATACAATTGCTACTTCATAATCTCTATTGCTTTTTAAACTCGCTCCAGCTGAAACATGAAAAGCATCAACTGTTGAGGAATCTATAAAGTTAACAGGAGCATTATTACTATAATCATCAAACAAAAATCTGACAATTGATAAGTTAAAACCTAATTGATTATCTGACTCCCAGTTAAGTGAGATAGTTGGATATTGTGTAATAGATACAGTATGTTCACCTTCAATTAATATAGAATAGTTAATATCTTGTTTTATCAGTCTAT
>NZ_WSPP01000211.1:0-5217 GCF_009767705.1 Myroides sp. LoEW2-1
GTAAAAGATTGAACTATTTTTAATTCTATCTTAGATTCAACTAATAAATGCTGTTGCATTTATTAGTTGAATCTAAGTAGTAAAAATCTTATAAAAGTTAAATAAGGATAAGAATTCATAGAAATAACTGTCGTATAGTAGCTAACAAAATTAATTTTCTATTTTTGAGTTTGTAAACTATGTATAACATTAAAAAAGAAGAGTTATTTTTATGAGGCAATTGGACAAAACACCTATTGAGAGGATGGTATCACCGATACAGCGATTTATGCAACAAGAAAAATCTGGAGGGATCGTTCTAGGTATAAGTGTGATTATAGCGTTAATATTAGCAAATACATCATTTAAAGAACAGTACCATCACATATTAGAGTATAAATTTGGTTTTCAATGGGCAGGCAATAGCTTCTTTGAATATAGTATTCACCACTGGATTAATGATGGGTTAATGGCTATCTTTTTCTTTGTTGTAGGGCTAGAGTTAAAAAGAGAGATTGTAGCTGGAGAACTATCAAACCCACGTAAAGCAATGCTTCCTATTGGAGCTGCATTAGGAGGAATGATTGTTCCTGCGGGTATTTATTTTTTTCTAAACCCAAGTGGAGAGATGTCTAATGGATGGGGAATTCCGATGGCAACAGATATTGCTTTTGCCTTAGGAGTCTTGTATCTATTGGGTAGTCGTATACCCTTGACATTAAAGGTTTTCTTAACTGCATTGGCAATTGTAGATGACTTAGGAGCGGTACTTGTGATTGCATTCTTTTATACCTCTGAGATTTCTATGTTACATTTAATCATTGGTGCTGCTATTTTATTAGTGATGTATTTGGGAAATAAAATGGGAGTTAGAAATATTATATTTTATGCAATCTTGGGTATTGGTGGAGTTTGGACAGCATTTTTGCTTTCAGGAGTACATGCGACAATTGCAGCAGTATTAGCTGCTTTTACAATTCCTGCAAATGTGAGAATTAGCGAGAAAGTATATGGCGATAAGATGCAAGGTTTGTTAGATAGGTTTAGAGGCATTGATCCCAATGATAAAATTCCGACATTAACAAACGAACAATTGCATATCTTAGAAGAGATTGAGCATACAAGTAGTGCTGCTACTCCTCCATTACAACGTTTAGAACATATGATGCATCCGATGGTAACCTATCTAATTATCCCTATATTCGCTTTAGCTAATGCTGGGGTATCTTTAGATATTGATATGGATCACTTGTTTAGTACTAATGTAGCTCTTGGTGTAGCTCTTGGCTTATTAGTAGGGAAAGTAGTTGGAGTAGTTGGATTTACAGTGCTTTTAGTGAAATTAAAAGTAGCTCCTTTCCCTGAAGGAATGAATGTGAAAAATCTATTAGGATTAGGTTTGCTAGCTTCTATTGGATTCACAATGTCTTTGTTTGTAACTTCGTTAGCATTTACTAATGAGGAGTACATGACTCAAGCGAAGATAGGTATTTTTGTAGCATCCATCATTGGTGGTGTGCTAGGCTATATGGTATTGAGTAAGTCAACGAAATAATGTTTTAAATGACTAGTAAGTTTTTTGATTACATCAATCTTCACAAAGGTGAGGAGAAGGGCGAAAAAGTCCTTGAAAATATAGTAGCAAATATTGCTTTTAAAGGATCAAATCTTTGGATTTTGGCATGTGCAATTATCATTGCGTCGATAGGGTTAAATGTAAATTCTACAGCGGTGGTAATTGGAGCTATGTTGATCTCACCATTGATGGGACCAATTGTAGGAGCTGGTTTTGCACTTGGTACCTATAACTTTTTATTACTGAAGATTTCTATTAAAAGCTTGGTTGTAGCTACAATTGTAAGTTTGGTTGTATCTTCAGTTTATTTTTATTTAAGCCCATTTAAAGATGTACAATCAGAATTACTTGCTCGTACTGCACCGACGATTTATGATGTGTTGATTGCTTTTTTTGGTGGATTAGTGGGAGTGATTTCAATTACTCGAGTAGAGAAAGGAAATCCTATTCCAGGAGTAGCGATTGCTACAGCCTTGATGCCTCCTTTATGTACTGCAGGATATGGTTTAGCAACTTTTAATTTTAGTTATTTTTTAGGAGCATTTTATCTGTATATGATTAACTGTTTCTTTATTTGTATAGCGACGTTCTTAGTAATTAAATACTTGAAATATCCTACAGCGACTGCACTAGATACAAAAAAGGAGAAACGTATGCGATACGGTATTAGTTTATTGATTTTAGTGTTGATTATACCAAGTTTTTACTTGGCCTATAATCTATTCAATGAGAAGAAATTTACCAAGACTGTTGAGGAGTTTATCAATACAGAGTTTACTGCTAGAGGGGTAACAGTTATCTATAAAAAAATTAATTATAATACCTCGCCACGTAAGGTAGAGTTAGCCTTTTTGGATAAGAAATTATCTAAAGAGAATATAGAGATGTATAACCGACTTCTACAGGAAAAAGGGATAGATAATGTAGCTTTGACCTTCAAGCAAGATGAGCAAGATATCAAGTCTGAAATCATGAAGGAAATCAATAAACAAAATAGTAACCTATCCGAGAAAGACGTTATTATTAATGATTTAAAGCGCGAGTTAGCTAAGTACAAAGTGAGCGAGCCTGGTTTGGTGAAAGAGATCGGAGTATTGTTCCCATCACTTGAACAAGTATCTTTAGGTAAAGTAGAGCGAAACCTAACCGATACAACTAGTCAAGTTGATTGGGTGTTAATGTATAAAGATAGTGTTGTACCTATAAATTCGGAGAAGATACGTATCACGAATTGGTTAAAAGCTCGATTACAAGTAGATACTGTTTTAGTAGTGAATACATACCAGCCAGCTGTATATACTAAAGAGTAATTTAGTAATTAAAAACATATCAAAGAGCTCCTTACTTATTTTTAGAGTAGGGGGCTTTCTTTTTAGTGGCTCACCAAAATAATTGCTTTTAGATTTATCAGCTAGATGTATTACAGCAGATAATGGTTTTCAACGTTGGGATTTGAATGGAAAGTATCTCTCGGGAGACAAAAAGCAGAATTTAGTTCTCATCCGGTTGTCTGATGAGTATTGGTTTTCTTGGAAACGCTTTCATCCAAATACTCAGTTCATTGATTTGTAATATATAAAAAGAACCATATTAACTTTAAACTAATATGGTTCTTTTTTGATTCTAGAATAAGTTGACTAGTAATATATTATCTTAAACGATGATTGGAATCACTACTGATAAACATTTCATTTTTCTCTTCAGATATAATTTCAAGGAATCGTTCATAGTGTTTTAATACGTCAGAAATTAGCTCATTTTTAGTAAAGATGTGAACATCATAACCTTGTCTATAATCACCAAAATAAGCTTTTGGATAAAAGGTTTTATTATCGTTAATATCAGGTAAGTTTTCTTCTGATAATAAGTAATCAGAAACCATTTTAGACTCTGTTCTGACACCGTAAATAAAGTTATTTACCAAGTCGTGTTTAATCTCAATTTCTAGTCGATAAGGACCTTCATAAGTATTGATAACAGCATCAATATTATTATTAGCAAATTCGGTTTCTAGCTCTTTAAAGGCTTCTTTGACTGTCGTATCAATAAATTTGTGTACAGATTCTTTATCGTCAAAGGATACAATTTGTTTTAATCGCTCTTTCCATGAATCTCCTGACCACGTAACCGTTGTAGTAGAAAAGTCAGTTTCATAATATTTTTTATCGATAACTAGTGCTTTGATCAAGCTTACGATAAATAATAGCATTATAATAGAGAATGGAAGAGCTGTAATTAAGGTCATGCTTTGTAATGCACCTAATCCACCTGCGTTTAACAATAACAAAGCTAATACAGCTAGTAATACTCCCCATCCAATAGTTTGCCATTTAGGGGATATTCTAGCATTCTTGGTTGATATACTGTTCATTACAAACATTCCTGAGTCTGCAGAAGTAACAAAAAATATGATGATAATTGATATAGTTAAGAAGCTAGTAATTGAACTTAGAGGTAAGTACGCTAAAAACTCAAACATCAACGCATCTGGGTTGTTAGCAATAGTACTCAATGCACCATCAGCTACATTCATATCAAACCAAATGGCACTATTCCCGAATACAGACATCCAAATAAAGTTGAATAGTGTCGGTAGTAATAATACTGCAGCAATATATTCACGAATAGTACGTCCTTTAGAGATTTTAGCAATAAATAATCCAACATATGGAGACCATGAGATCCACCATGCCCAGTATAGGATAGTCCAGTCATAAAACCAGGGTTGTGTTTTATCATTAAAGGAGTGTGTACTAAAAGTCATGGTAAAGAAGTTTGATATATAATTACCAATACCTTCTGTAAAGCTTCCAATTAAATAAACGGTAGGGCCTAAAGCGAGTACGAAAACAAGCAATACGACTACAGCAATGATATTGATACTACTTAGTAGTTTTACACCTTTGTCTAATCCACTAACAGCAGAGATAATAGATAGAGATACTAATACAGCTACAATAAGTACTTGATAGATAAAGCTGTTTTCAGGTAAAATATTTAAGGTTTGAAGTCCAGAGTTAATCTGTACAACACCAAAACCTAATGTTGTTGTAATACCAAAGAAGGTACTACACAAGGCAAATACGTCAATCATATTTCCCCATTTACCTTTTATTTTATCTTTTAAAAGAGGATAAAAACAACTTCTTAGAGATAGCGGTAAACGATATCTATAAGCAAAATAAGATAGTGCTAGACCAACAATAGCATAAATAGCCCATGCGTGTATTCCCCAGTGAAAGAAGGTGTACATCTGTGCATCTTGTGCGCGTTGTAGTGCGGTATTGTTACTGAAAACTTCATTTGAATAGTGTTGGATCGGCTCAGCAACACTGAAGTACATTAGCCCAATCCCCATACCAGCAGCGAATAACATTGATATCCATGAAAAGAAGGAATAATCGGGTTTACTATTATTTCTTCCTAAGCGAATATTACCGTATTTACTGGCCATTAAATAAATCAAGAAGATAATAAATATAGTTACAGACCATACATATATCCAATTGAGATTAACAAAGATGAATGTTTTGATTACGTTTAATAGCTCATTGGTTATCTGTGGAAAAATTGCAGCAAGTAAACTGACTCCAATAATAAAAATTAAACTTGGTAGAATAACACCTTTACTCAAGGTTGTACGTATTCTAGGAAATTTAGAC
>NZ_WSPP01000212.1:0-3142 GCF_009767705.1 Myroides sp. LoEW2-1
GATATAATTCTCATTTTAGCTTTATCTATAAAGTATCGATTAACTTAATGAAGTGTTAATAAATGAAATAAAGGGTAATAAAAAAAGGAAGCTGATCAGCTTCCTTTTTTTATTACGAATGAAGAAAAAGTATCATTCTTAAAAGTATAAAAAGTTTGTATCTCAATCCAAAGACTTGTAATAATACAGAAGTTCTCTGCGATTAAATACTATAGTGTAAATATACGATTTTTTAATAGATCGAGTTGTGGACTGTGGTTAGTGATAAGGTATTGGATGGAGTTTAACTAATTGAATTTATGGTAATTGAATATTAGTAGTGTGCTGTTTTGATAATATTTCCTTGTTTTGTTTTAGTTAATATTAGCTTAAATGTTTTGTTGGTTGCTTTTTAATATTTGGTTTATATATAATATTTATTTGATTTTTTTATGATTATTGTATTATTTGTACTATTATTGTTTGTTATTATTCGATAAAAACTAAAAGTAAAAGTTAATAAATATGAAAATAAAATCTGTAAGATTAAGCTTGTTATCTCTTGTCTTGTTAGGCTCAGTTACGGTTGTAAGCTGTTCGAGTGACGATAGTGCGCCCTATTCTAAACCGCCTACGGAAAGTGAACCTACTGAGCCTGGAGAGGAAGCAGAAAAGGCAACTTTGGATGTTGTGGTAAAACAAGTGACTGAAAGTAGTGTAACCTTTACTATAGGGGCTAAACACGCTGTGAGCGCTTACTATCACATTGTGGACAAAGGTGTGGAAGTAAGTCAAAAAGAGATTGTAGAAAAGGGTGTAAAGGTAGAGGCTTTAGAGGGGGATGTTACTGCCGAGGGATTACTACCTGGTAAAGAATACGAACTGTATGTAGCAGCTCTAAACCAAGAGGAAGTTGTAACGATGACCGACAAAGGGATTGGGTTTACAACTAAGGATCAAGTGGTAGATGTTAGCATTGCTTTAACTGAGGTAGATTCGACACACGAGAGAGTGTTATTTACGCTTACTCCAACTGATGCTGTACAGGCAAGGTATATGGTGTTAGAGAAAGCCGATGTAGCAGACTTGGAGATTACAGCCGAGTTTGTTTTAGAGAATGGAAATAATATTATCAATTTAAAACAACCGTCTAATTTAAAACCAAAAGTGTCTAAGCCTGATACTGATTATGTAATCTACGCGGCGGGGCTTTCTGCAACGGGAATGACAGTTATAGTCTCTGAAGAGGTCAGAACCAAAGAGGTACCAACTGATCCAGTGGACGATGGAACGTTGCGTTTTTCTAAATTGAACTTTACTGGGGATGAAGTAAATAAGAATGTGACATACTATCTATACTTTACAAGTGATGAGTGGGATGTAACATTTAAAATTGCTGCAACTGATGCTAAAGAAGAAGAATTAAAAGAAGGTAAGTATATCAGAAATAGTAAAGCTGAGATAAATCCTGGACCTGGGCAAGTAGGAAAATCTTATACTATCCTAAACAAAAAGACCAATGAAAAAGATACAGATATTGATTATGGAGATATAATCATAACAAAACAAGGGGCAAACTATAAAGTAGTTGTCGATATGGTTAGATTAAGTGACTTTAAAAAGCACTTTAAAGCTGAATTTAATGGTGTACCTGTGATAGGTGAGCCGCGTCCATAAAATATGGATATAGTTAGTAAGCTCTAAGTAATAATAGTATTTAGAGGTATGTTTAAAAAAGAGATGCTATCCAAACGGCATCTCTTTTTTATTTTTGACGTATTACTTTCCTTGGTCGAAGATCCATGTTGTTGTAGTAAATGCGGATATTCTTCTTTAGGCAGTATTCTTTCGCTGTAAAGGGTTTGAGCTTGTATTCCTTACCGATGATTCTCACGTCTATTTTATAGGCGCGCATAATGTCTTCTAAGTCTGTTTCATTTTGGTAGGGAATAATCTCATCTACGTATTTGCATCCTTTTAATTGAATATAGCGTTCCACTAAAGATAAGTCTTCAATAATAGGAGCAGTAGGGTCGTAATTGGCAACAGTGTTTAAGCCAACAATGAGGTAATCACATTGACTTTTGGCCTCTTCAAGCATTTTGATATATCCTGCGTGTAAATGTGAAAATGCGGCAAAGGTGATTCCGATTATCATATTGTGTTTGTTTATGTGAGTAACTGCCAAAGTTAAACAAACTTTAGATTAAATAGATATGTATTAAGTAGTTTTTAGATTAGAAAACGCTAATGTACTGCTGTAGTTTTTTTATGGGTACCCCAAGAATTAAGCCATTAATTGAAATGAAGAAAATAAGGCTACCTTTTAGATAAAATCGGTAGCCTTATCAGTAAAGTGTTTTATACAATACGTTGTGACTTTCTGACTGCAATTTAGTGACATTTATGTTTATTTGTGTCGATTTGAGTAAGTATGTTAGTAGCTTAGGTAATGAACTGCTATTTTTTTAACTACCTTGCTTAAAGTGGAGTTTAGTAGGTCTAAATAAGATATTTTTTGTTAAAAAATAAAGTTTAACATTATTGTTTTTAAATTGTTTTATTATATAAAATTATATTTTTTTTAGTCGCTATTTGTGATTTTATTATGATATGATATGTATGTTAACCTTTAAATTGCTATTGATGTTGTAGAGTATTTTGTTTGTTTGTTTAGAATTTGTGACTAATTGAGAATTTATGGTCTTACTTTGTGACAGGCAATCTGTTAGAAGATTTAATTAAAAGATAATGAGTGAAAATTTGCCATTTTTTGATTTGAGATTACGTAGTAAAAAAACTTTTTTTTTAGTAGGTATATTAACGTTGATTTTAGGATTATTTTTAGTGATTTTTATTTCATTAACAAGTAAGAATAGTCTGTTTCCTCTTTTAATTAGTATACTGCTTTTTTCAAGTACAATTTATTTCGATGATAAATTACAGAGAACTATTGTAAAGAATTTATCGGTTATCTCTCTTTTGAGTTCGGTGGTTTTATTATTTGATTTTGAAAGCTGGATTTCTATTGGGATTTCAAACTTTATTGCAGTATTATACTTATTATTCTTTTTACTTCCACTTAATTTTAATGAAGTAAAATGTAAAATTAAACATGAGTTTATTGTTTTCTTGAGTATTTTGTTTGGATTGAATGTTATCT
>NZ_WSPP01000213.1:0-225 GCF_009767705.1 Myroides sp. LoEW2-1
TATCAAAACTCTTGCGCATATCACAAGCTTGTCTATACAAATGAAATTGATTAGAACTACTCAAACTAAACATTATACTAAGTTTACTAATGAATATAGTTCACTAAGATTATCCGTTTGTAGACGTAGCTTTACACCATTGGGATATACGATTTCATATTCTTGACTATTGCTTACTTGGTCTTTTGTCACAGTTATAAAATTATTGTCTAATTGTGTTGACTC
>NZ_WSPP01000024.1:0-34083 GCF_009767705.1 Myroides sp. LoEW2-1
ATATAGTTTATTTAATTGAAGTTAAAAGTAGTTATTATAATTTAATTTATAAAAAAAAACGAACAACTTAAATTGTTGTTCGTTTTATATTTAGAAATAAATTCTTTTAATTGATTGTTGCTCCGTTTTGAACCTTGTCTTCGTCAGGATTAACGAATACTAATTTACCATCTTGGTCTTCTGTCATTAGTATCATACCTTCACTTTCAACGCCTCTTAAAGCTCGTGGAGCAAGGTTTGCTAATACAGTGACTCTTTTGCCAATGATATCTTCAGGTTTAAAGTGTTCTGCAATTCCTGATACGATTGTACGAACATCCATACCAGTATCTACTTTTAATACTAAAAGCTTATTTGCTTTAGGCATTTTTTCTGCTTCTACAATGGTACCAACTCTCAAGTCTAATTTAGCAAAGTCTTCATAGACAGCTATGTCTTTTTGAGGCTCTACTGTTTTTGCAGCAGCGGCATTTGCTTTTTTAGAAGCTTCTAATCGGTCTAACTGTTTTTGTACTTCTTCATCTTCTATCTTAGCGAACAGTAATTCTGCCTGTCCAATAGTATGTCCTGCAGGAATTAATACCTTGTCTTCAGTAATAGTCTCCCATTTAATAGGAGTATCTATTTTTAGAATAGATTTCAGTTTATTAGCAGTGAATGGTAAGAACGGTTCAGCTAAAGTACTTAGTGCAGCAGCTATTTGTAAAGCTACATACATTTGAGTTTTTACTCTTTCTGGGTTCTCTTTGATTAGTTTCCATGGTTCTTCATCTGCTAAGTACTTATTACCAAGACGAGCTACATTCATCATCTCTGACAATGCCTCTCTGAATCTATAGCGTTCTACAGAACTTTCGATAACATTTGGATAAGCTCTTAATTCTGTCAATGTAGCAATATCTACATCAGAGAACTCATTCGGTTGAGGAATTACTCCTTCATAGTACTTGTTTGTTAATACTACCACACGGTTAATAAAGTTACCGAAGATAGCTACTAACTCATTGTTATTTCTTGCTTGGAAGTCTTTCCAAGTAAAGTCGTTGTCTTTTGTCTCAGGAGCATTAGATGTCAAGGCATAACGCAATACATCTTGTTTACCTGGGAAGTCTTCTAAGTACTCGTGTAGCCATACTGCCCAGTTTTTAGACGTAGATAGTTTGTTTCCTTCTAAGTTTAAGAACTCATTTGCAGGTACGTTATCTGGTAAGATATAGCTTCCTTCTGCTTTCAACATCGCAGGGAATATCACACAGTGGAATACAATATTATCTTTACCGATGAAGTGTACTAACTTCGTATCTTCAGATTTCCAATACGGTTCCCAATCTTTGCCTTCTCTTGCAGCCCATTCTTTAGTCGAAGAGATGTATCCGATAGGAGCGTCAAACCACACATAAAGAACTTTTCCTTCCGCACCTTCTACAGGTACAGGGATACCCCAATCCAAATCACGAGTTACAGCACGAGGCTTTAATCCATCTTCTAACCATGATTTTACTTGTCCGTATACATTAGGTTTCCAGTCATTTTTATGACCTTCTAATATCCACTCACGTAAGAATGTATCGTATTGGTCTAATGGTAAGAACCAGTGTTTTGTTGACTTTAAGACTGGTTTGGTTCCTGTGATTGTCGATTTAGGATTGATTAAATCTGTCGCATTTAATGAAGTACCACATTTTTCACATTGATCTCCATAAGCCTCTTCATTAGCACATTTAGGACAAGTACCTGTTACGAAACGGTCAGCTAAGAACTGATCAGCTTTCTCATCATATAATTGTTCTGTAACTTCTTCTATGAATTTACCTTCATTGTATAACTTCTTGAAGAACTCAGAAGCTGTTTGATGGTGGATCGAAGATGAAGTACGAGAGTAATTGTCTAATGAAATACCAAAATCGATAAAAGACTGCTTGATAATACCATTGTATTTATCAATTACTTGTTGAGGAGTAATTCCTTCTTTTTTCGCTTTCATAGAAATAGCTACTCCATGTTCATCACTTCCACATATAAAAGCGACATCTTTTCCTTGCAGTCGCAAAAATCTCGCATAAATATCAGCAGGTACATATACACCAGCTAAGTGCCCAATATGGATAGGACCATTTGTATAGGGTAATGCTGCTGTAATCGTATATCTTTTAGGATCTTGTATCATATATCATTACTGTTAATCTCAAACGAATTAAATAAGAATGCAAAAATAAGCATTCAGAATGGAATTAATGAATTTTATTTAGCTTTAAACACGTCATTTGCAAATAAAAAAGATCTTCTGTAAGGAAGATCTTTTGTGTTATTTATTCTTTTCTTGCTGGATCATTTGTTTCATATCATTGCTTACTTCAAATCGTTTATTTGACGAAGAAGAGCTGTTTTCACTTGTTCCATGCATTGGTATTTCAACTTTTTTATCATCTTGCTTAACAGAATGCTCTTTAGTTTGAGTTGTATCTCCACTCTCTTGTTTTTTGTCATTGCACGAAAGAGTCACAAGAGATACTGAGGCAATAAAAAGTAATTTTTTGTATGACATCATGTATTGTAATTTGAGTTTGTTGCAATATAGCTAAATTAGTTAGTAGGATTTTCTTCTTGTTCTTCTTTTCGCTCTTCGTTAACAATATCGAGCTGATGCAAAGGCAGTTTCTTTTTGCGTAAAAACATGAAGAATAAACATGTTATCGTCCAACTACCCCAAAATAAATAACTCCCAATGCGAAACATTGTCCCCATTGTTTTGTGAGATGTTGTTGTAAGATCTAAGAATGTATAATAAGCCCCAGCAAAACCAGCTAATAAAGCAAAGACTATAACAGTGATACTAATATATCTCGCCGTGAAAAACTTAAACATGGCAAGAATCAGAATCAATATTAATTGAATAGAAAAAATAATTAAAGCGGTTTTCCAAGGAGTTTTAAGTACGGTATATTGGGTATAAACAAAGTTAATGCCTTGCCTGCCAATGAACGACATCCTACCCATGAGTTCAGCTGAAACATAGGACAGTATGAGTTGTACCAAAGCGAGAATTGTAATATTCTTTCCCATTTTATATTAGTTTACAGACCAACCAGTAGTCTCGCTATAGCGTAGTTTAAATTTTTTGGTAATGAATTTAGTGTTGGGATTCTTATCTTTAGCTAAGGCTATAAATGGCGTATACTCCTTATTCAACATAACAGAAGCTGTTGCAGATTTTTTACTGTTATTGTTTAATTGTAAGTTACTGCTATCCCCAAGTGTGTAAAGTATTGTCTTTACTGTTACCTTATCATTTTTTTGATCAATGACATAAGGATGAGCTTTTTCTGCCAATTTTATGGTTACATTCCAAATACTATCTTTAGATAACCATTTCTTTTTTGAGTTCTCATCTTCGAATTCTAAATACCCACCTTTTTCAAGCGTTTTATATTGTTCGATTTGAAGGCTGTCTTTTCTCATTCTTAGTTTTTTTTTGCCAAGCGTTAATGTAGTGCTTTCAAATTCTGGCTTTTCATTTAGGTAGGCCCCGATAGTATCAAAGGCTCTCGATGAGCTAATGTCTTTATTGTTACATGCAGTAAGCGTAAATAGCGTAACTAAGGTAAATACAGTTAGTAAAGATTTTATTTTCATATCTTAAATTTTAATCAAAATTACAAAAAAACTAATATGAGTGTTAAAAACTTTGTGTTATTTAAGTTCTTGGTTCTTTTAGCTTTAGGTGTTGAAGAATGACTGTATCCAACTTTATTACTGCTATTCTTAGGAGTGTATACGTTTGAGGTTAATTGCTAACGGAACGGATGATCCACACCGTTTAAGTATCTGATCTTTTCTGTCTATTTGTAGCTTGTATTTCCGCCTTAGGTTATCCGTTATTGAAAAAGCTTGTGTAATTGAAATTGTGTTTCACTTTTTCCATCTTTATCGGGGAATTGTTAAACTTGTTTAACCCAAAAAGAAAAGAGCACTGAATGAAATAGTCATTCAGTGCTCTCATTATGATACTTTAGCAAGATTTAAATTATTCTCTAACCCAAACCTCAATGTCTTTTTTAGCAACTTTACCATTCGAAAGGGCTTCTAAGGTAAAATGTGCTTTTCCTATCTTAGTATTAGTTGTGAAAACCAAGCTTTCTTTGGTAACTGTTTTGCCATTTTCCGTAAATTCTCTGTTTTCAATACGCACTGTTCCCAAGTCATTACTTAGGTTACTCGCTGTTTTCTCGATTAGTTCCCAAGGAGAATCTTGATCAATTAGGAACTGATCCAAGGCGATAGCAAATTCTTTGTTGGATTTTAAAATCACTTGATTTGTAAAAATCTGAGGAGCATTGTTATCTTCAAATAAAACTTGTGAAGGAAACCAAAAATAGCCACCATCCGGATTGTAAGAAGATGATTCCTCAGTACCTCCTCTTAGGAAGATGTCTTGTATGATACCTCCCTGTTGATTTATGATACGCACCCAGTTATACGATCCTGCTGAGCCGAATTTCTCTCTTTTGATTGTCAAAACAAGGTTGTCAGTATGTGGGTCAATTCGCATTGAAGAGCCATAAAAAGCTAATTTTACTTCCGTTGAATCATGGCCTAAGTCATAGAACTCTGGGTTAACTACTCCCGTAGAAGTGTTTAATTGCGCTATCTTATTTCCACCATTCCACGAGCCACCGTTTGAATTCCAATAAACAAATTCACCGTCATTTGAAACAGTCATAGAACCAGCATTCCACGCACCCCACTGTCCCTTAATGGAAGAAATGCCTAAGTCATAACTTGTCATGTTTATATTACCCAAGTCATTCTTATCAATGGTTTTTGTGTCTAATCTTTTGATTTCTTTATCGTGTCCTAACCACAGTATTCCGTTGTTATCCAGTGTTAGTTGAGTATAATTATCTTGTAGGGAAATTAATAGTTTGTCTGTTTCTACATCAATGATATGTAATTCTTTTTTGTTAGTTACGGCAAAAAGTAATCCATTAGCAACAGCCATATTTCCAGTTTCTGTTGCTATCCCAGCAATTGATCCTTCGACTTCAAGGGTATTGATGTTAAAAATACTTATTCCGCCTGAAGTTGAGATATAGCCTTTACTGGCAGTAGCTCCTACAAAGGCTCTACCATCGCCTCCTATATCTGTTAAGGATTTTACTTCTTTGAGATCTTTGTCAGTTACTACAAGTCTATTGCCCTGTTTAGACACAAAGTAGTAGTAGTCTCCATAAGTAGTGGCAGATTGTGTTGTCACTCCAAATCTTTTACCAGGATTCGCCTCTCTAAAAACGCGATAGAAAGGTTTGTAATTCTTGTCAATGAAGTTTAATGTTCCGTTACTACCGTCATGCCCAAACCAATCTTCGTTAGCAATATAAAATCCTGAAGGTTGTATTAATGGCACAATTTCGTCTTGAGGAATTAGTTTAAAGCCGTCTTCATTTTTCGTTGCTGTGTCATCACTTGAACAAGCAAAAGAAAGGGTTAATAAACCCAACGAAAAAGCTTTTAAATAGGGGATTTTAATCATTTGGTGTGGTTTTAGTTATTTAGTTTTGGTGACAAATGTAGCTTCAACAAGTAAGAATTGCAAAAAAAAAGGAGAAAACACTCATTGTACTGTTCAATCCTATAAATATGTGTATTTTTAAGCAACATTAAACAACTATACTATAATGAAATATATTGGATTGATTGGTCTTGTATGTCTTGGATTGATTGGCTGTGATTCAAAGGAAGGGAAACAGAAAAAAGTGGAAATAACTGATATCAAGTCAACGAAGTTAGGGGTAGAAGAAGCACAGAAAATAATAGAATTGCCTTTGCACTGTATTGAGTTAGAATACCCTAACAGATTGGGGCAGACTTTGGGTAGTGATAGCGATTTAAAAACTCCTAAAACGTTAAGACCTATCTTCTATGGTTGTTACGACTGGCACTCCTCTGTACATGGATTTTGGTCTATTGTTGTTCTGATGCAAAAGTTTCCCGAATTGGATAAGGATGGGGAAATTCGAAATAGACTGAATCGATTAATTACCAAAGAAAACTTAGCTGTAGAGCTTGCTTTTTTCGATGATGTAAACAATAAGAGCTTTGAGCGTACTTACGGGTGGGCTTGGTTTTTCGAACTTCACTCTGCACTCCTACAGTGGGAAGATGAAGATGCACAAAGATGGGCAAGAGTACTACAACCTTTGGCGGATAAATTAGTAGATCGCTATGAAGAATACTTACCTAAATTGTTGTATCCAATTCGTACAGGGACACATAATAATTCTGCCTTTGGACTTTCATTAGCTTTAGAGTACGCGAGGAATACAAACAACTCTACGTTTGAACAAGTCATCATAGAGAGCTCAAAGCGTCTCTATGAAAAAGATATAGACTGTAGCCTTAGTTATGAGCCAAGTGGCAGTGATTTTTTATCTCCTTGTTTTGAAGAAGCAAGACTGATGAGTAAAGTGTTGACTATTTCAGAGTTTGAGCATTGGTTAAAAGCATTTTTGCCCTCAATCTTCGAAAGTAATTTTTCTTTAGATGTGGCTCAAGTATCAGACCGTACAGATGGACAACTGGTACACTTAGATGGTCTAAATTTTAGTAGAGCTACTTGTTTGTACGATATAGCTAAACAGGTACCCTCTCTGACAGAAGTGTTATTGCCTATAGCTGATAAACACTTTGACTCAGCATTTAAAAATATATCAGGTGACGATTATATGGGGAGCCATTGGTTAGGGTCCTTTGCACTGTATACTTTGTTGCACAAATAAGATTGAATGATGGTACTAAAGGATTTGTTTGGCAATCAAAGAGAAGAAAGCTTATTATCAGTACAAACACTGTTGGAAATCTACAATCTGCCAATAGTGGCTGATATTTACCATAATCAACTTTTAGATTTAAAAAGTGATGATCGCGTGGCAGATATTACAAATTCATTTAGTGAATTGTATGACAATGAGCTGGATAGTTTAGAGTTACAAAACTTTTTGTTTTACTTTCATCAAGAAGGTTCTATCTTGAATCTCACTATTTCTTATTGTCATTTATTAGCTGTGAACGAAGCAGTATTTGAGCAGATTCACTTTTACTTTGATGTGTCTTCCAAAGCTTTTGATGAGGTCCTTGTCGGTTATCAAGAAAATAGCAATATTAACAAGGCGCCTGATTATCTCGATAAGAAATCCCAGATCTATCAAGAAAAAGCATTCCCTTGGTTTGTATTTATGTATGACTATCTTTTGTTGCTCAATGACTATGTCAACTTTGACGATAGCGTGTCTGCTTTAGTCAATAACAATAGGGAAGAAGCTTCGCTTGATCTCGATAGGGAATATCATATAAAAAGTGTTTTTCATCAGGGAATATGGTTTAAAGTTGTCAGTCCAAGAGAGGGACTTGCTTTGTTGAAAGAGATAAACAGTGTTAAGATAGGCGATGGCCTCTTGTTTGATGAAGATAGTTTTAATTTTGAAAATGAAGATGGATTTTTCTTAGTAGCTGAAGACGATGTTACTGTTGATTACTTAGACATACAATATGCTGTCGAAGGTTTTAATATAATAGCACTCGGGTATATTTTCTTGGGTAATTTAAGAGTTAAAACGTCTCTATTCAGTCGAGAGGTAGATGCTGCTCCAAGTTTGATCGTGATGAAGGAGCTATATGCCCAAAATACTTTTCTATGTGGTAATACACATTATATTGGCGGAGATGTACGAGGAGAGATGTTATATGCCAAAGGCAAATATGGAAGTTTGTATGTTAAAGGAACACTATTGGTTACTTGTATTGTAACTAATGATATGGCTTGTTATATCAATAAGGTTAATGCAGGGGTTATTATTAGTGATAATAATGTGTATGGTATTGATTTATTGAGAGATGAACATGGTTTTCCTTTGTTTCATTTGAATTTGTATCCTACTACGCATCGCGCTAAAGAGGTTTTTATTGATGAAATTCAAATTGAAGAACGCTGTGGGCAAGGCTTTCCCAATGAAGAAAACTTGATTGACTGTTTTATCGAAGGAAGAAGTGTACTAAAAAGCCCTGTACATAACAATTATGATACCTTTGAAGGCTCTATTGACAAGAGGTTTGACGATATATTTAATCTCATAAGAACCGACAGTTTAAAGATTGATGATGGTCATTTCAATGAGTATTTTTATACTATTTTTGAGTATGGTGATAAACACTATCGAGAGGTCGGAAGACTGGATAAACTGGGACACTATCAGGTCCGGATTCTCCATTGTTTAGAGGATTACGCTTATGAGGCGATGGTAGAATTTTATCAAGATGACAATAAGACTTTTATCAGTGCCTTCAAATCAAGAATGTCTGATAACTTTACGTCAACAAATACAGCCAAGTGTACATTTAATATTGCCGAAGAACTTATTTTTAAAAAGTTTAAGGGATAAGATAATAAAAGAATAAGTATCACTTTTTCTTTTATTATCTCGTTTGATGTAGGGGATATATCCTGTATGGAAATTATCCATCTATCCTATTCTCAGTCCATTCTTTGTAGGCTTATCCATTGTCATTAAAGTAACTTCTTTGCCTTCTACTGCTCCCATAACTAAACATTCACTCATTAAGTTAGCAATTTGTTTTGGTGGAAAGTTAACTACTGCTACGACTTGTTTGCCAATTAGTTCTTCAGTTGTATAAAGCTTGGTAATTTGTGCAGATGATTTGCGTTTACCTATTTCTTCCCCAAAGTCTACAATTAGCTTATAGGCAGGGTTTCTCACTTCAGTGAATACTTCTGCTTCTACAATAGTTCCCACTCTCATCTCTACTTTCGAAAACTCGTCCCAAGTCAATGTATTGTTGTTATTCTCCATTTTTTTTGATTGTGATTAAATTCAAAAGTAATGAAATAATTGTTTTTTTGCTATCCAGTTGCATGATAATTCAAGGTGAGTAAGTACTTACTTATACGCTTTTTCGGAATGTTTTCAGGGGTGTTTTTGTTTGTAAAACAATGACATTTAGCGCTTTGTGTTATTCGCTAATAATGGATAAGAATGCGATTATCTGATCTATTTGAAAAATTAAAATAGGGATAACTGCTCTGGTTCACTTGATGGTAAGTTCAAGAAAGGGAAGATACTGATGATATCGTACTGTCCACGTTCAGGGTTGAATTGACGAAGGGCAACTTGTTCACATATGAAAGAAATGGCTGGTTGGTCAAAAGTAGATTGAGCGATAGATAGCTTTTCAGTGTTTAATTTCCGAGCGATTGACAAGTGAGGTTCACTATTTTTGTAGGAATTAGGGACTGTTATTCTTGCTTGAATATTTTTGGCATAGTCCTGTAATATTGGTTTCGAAAAGGGATCTACTCCCAAGAAGAAAGCGCCATTGGGATATTGACCAAAGTGATCTAAGGTAACTTTTACTGGTTGGTAAGTAGCACATAATTGTTCGACTAAGGCAGCCATCTTATTGATTCCCGTACTATCGGATTTGAATTCAACAATAGTTATGTGAGCTAAAGCATTTTTACTATTGTACCATCCTATTGCCTCAGCGAGTTTTAACTTCATTTGTTTGACTACGTCAATAGTTGTTTCGTCAGGTTGAAAACAGAGGGAATACTTATTAATCATACGTCGCTTATTCGATACTTAGAAAGACAAAAATAGATAAATTGTCCAGGCATTGCTAAATTGTCTGCAATTATACACTAGTCAGATGGCTTTTTATAAGGATTCGAAATTGTGGATAGGTTGGTATTGACTCAACAGCAGTAACAGGTTCTACTGTATTACTGCTGTTGAGTAATCTTAGTGGGTTTTACACTATTTATATTTTTTCGGTTTTGTTCTATAAGATAACCATTCGCCCATGGAAAGGTTCTTTAACGGAAATATTAATATTGTGGGCTTTGGAAATGTATATTTTACAAGGCTCTACCTGGTAAACGAATTCATCTATTAGGCGTGATACCTGCACAATTGGATTTTCAATTTGGTGATTTTTAAAATCAATATTTAATGCATTACTGTCAAAGTCTAAGGCAGAAAATTCTACAACGTATTTCATAATTAATGGGTTTTTAGATTTAACAGTAAGATACGAAATTTTAGTTGGAGAACTTAGTCATTTAGATTATTTAACGTGAATTCGATTCAAATCTGCAGTTTATGACTTCCTCCTATCTATTCCCAACCAGCCTATAAGTTTATACCGATATGCTTCGGTGTTGCGTGATATTTTCTTGCACCTTTCTTCGACAAAAGTGCCCTCTGGGCAAGAAAACCCCTAGAAAAGTGCAAGGAATCCCTAAGGAAGTGCAAGAAAACGCCCCTAATAAAGCATGCTAATCTACTTTGCAAACTACGTTTGACTTATCTTTAACTTCGGTTATTCTGTTACTATATAAGATAGGATTAATCTTTTAAGAAAGATAAGTTCCTATAAATCATTGTTTTAAATAATATTGGCTTTTTTAATCTCTTATATTAAACTCACGTTATTTATATTTTTTCGGAGTTTTATTCGACAAGAGAATGCTTTTTGAAAGTTTCACGTTTGTGCTGATACTGTTTGTTCTTGAGATTATACCATTTCTGTTTGAGGTTAGTATTTAAAAATGGATTTACAAAGGGATTATCTTTAAGGTAAGTAAGGCTATTTTATTGCAATATATTTGGTGGTGGGTTTAAAATATTTATTAATGAAATAGGTGTTTTGTTGTTTATTCATTTGATTTATTGCTTGTTAATAAATAATAATTTCGTTAATTTGTGTGAAATAGTTTTTTACATTTTTGTTTTTTGAAAAATCACGAAATCAAGGATGTGAAATAGAAATGTTATCAGAAAAAATCATGCAACTAAAAGAACAACATCTTAAGAAGGGTGTAAATACAGTACAAATCGTTGTGGCTGTTATTGTTTTGTATTTTATATTCCCATGGCTTATTTCTTTTGGAGAATCGCCGTACAAAGGTTTTATTGCGTTAAGTAAGGGTGTGGAGTATACAGGAGTTCTTGAAACAAGACCCAGTGATTTTGGAAGTGATTTAACGGGAATTGAAGTGACTTATCCAAATGGGAAAACTGATTTTATTATGTCTGATTTAATAACGGACCTTTCTCAAGAGGTATTTTTGGGTAAAGAACACACTGTTTTTATAGATGAAAACGGCAATCAGTTTTGGTTTATATATGAAAGTTTAGTGATTATTTTCTTTAGTCTTTTTGTGTTCTTCTTTTTCCTGAGAATAGTTTTGTCATTGCTTGCTGTTATTATAAGTAAATTGAAAGTAGGGCAAGATAATAGGATAATTGAGAGAACGAATCAAATTACTTTGCTTTTTAAACCATTAACACTCTTATTCTTTGGATTTTTTCTGTATGCATTCTCTCAGTATCGCATTTTTGGTTTTGAAGATGAGAAAGAGTTCTTTTTTATCGCCTTGTATATATATGCTGCTTTCACAGTATTCGTATTCATACGTCGACTAATGCGTTTGAAAAATGACGTTGTTGTCAAAAAAGAGCAAGGTAGTTATGCTAGTTCAAGGAGTACTGAAGAAGTAGACGTAATTACTCCTATCAATAACGATTTGATCAAAAGAGACAAGGTAAAGTACAAACATCAAACATCTCGTTTTGATAGATAAAACGACTGTATGAGCTATTTACCATTAATATTCACTTTATATAGTGGGGCAAGGATATTGACTCTTTTGTTTAGCTTGTGGTTGACTTTTAAGATGACTACTGTCATTGGTAAAAGAAATGTCATCGAAGGTAGAGGTAGGATAAATCGCTTCAGGGTTGTCTATGTTTTTATTGTTGTATATTTTTTATTAGAATTAGCTTTAGGATTAATTCTGGCTTTGAGTTCGAAGATATACGCTGATGCGACTTTTTTTGTTCAAGGGGATTACTACGATGCAAAGATTGTGTCTTTTGATTCTCATAGAAGTAGGGGCTCTGGTTCAAGTCAGACGATGTATACGCCAATAGTAGAATTTCAAACTCGGGCGGGTGAAAATGTACTACACAAGTTATCTTATTCTACCAGTACTAAGCCTCAATTAGGAGATCGTATTTCTCTTTTTTACAAAGAAAAGACCAATGAAGCAGTTAGTTTTGGATTTATAACCACCTTACTTTTTTTGGGTTCATGTTTACTATTGTTTTTTCTTTTGTATTTGCTATGGGGGGCTCTGTTGTATGCTACCGATGCCGAAATGCAGAGATACAATCGTGTTATCAAATTTGTAGGGCTTTGCATCATCATTCCTGCTATAATGATATTTTTTGAAGGGCTTTTAATTATGGCATTATTTTATGGAAACAAAGTGCCTTGGTATGTATCACTTATATTGGTCTTGTTTATTTTGATATTAATGTTTGGTATTTGGGGATACATCAAAATGATACAGTCCAACGATATTAAATGGGTAAGAACAGGGGGCGGAAGTTGGTCTGGAGTGGCAGTTCCTAAGGAGAGTAATGCAAAGAGAAAAGAAAACCCCCTAATTAAGAGAAAGTAAATAGTGGAGATCACTACAAATTGAAAGTCAAATGGCAGTGTGGTAAGACTATCTTCTTATAGCGTTTTTTCAAAACAAATACTACTTTCAATTTCTTGGTATTGACCATAGTTCGGAATTAGTGTATAATTGTTTTTTCGGTAGAGTATTTCAGCTTGTGTTTGACGTTTACCCATTTCGAGAATACAACGCGAATAGCCCAGCGCTTTACTCCATTTTTCTAATTCGGTTAGTATAGTAGAGGCAACACCTTTTCCTCGTGCGTTTGGTTTGGTATACATTCTTTTTATTTCTATAGTATGCTGGTCATAGGGCTTTATAGCTCCACAACCTATTGCAATATTGTCGAAATAGATAATAATGACATGATTAATCTGATCCAATTTGTTGTATTGATCAAAGAAGTCGTGTTCATCTCCATCAGTTGTCTTTAAGTAGTCGTCTAACTCTTTGGTTAGATTGATGAAATCTTCGTTTGTTGCATCTGTTCGGATAATATTTAGCATAGTTGTAGCGATAAATTTATTGGTGTAAAGTTACAGGTTTTTGAAAGTAAGGTAGAGCGCCTGCTGATTGTGTTGCAGTAGATGATGTAAACTACAGTTGACGATAACTTTGATTGTAGAATGATTTTATTGTAATTGTTTGATTATCTTATTGTTGTTGTTTTTTTGTTGAGGTAATTTTATCAGAATAACTTTAAAAACAATTGCGATGAAGTATGTAGTTTACACACTGATTACCTCAATGGTATTTTACGGTTTTTATAAGTTCTATTTCCTAAGTAGTACTGTTTGCATTAGAGATTATGCATGTTATCTTAAAGACCCTATATTTTATGGCGCGTTATGTATCACTGTATTAGTTGATATTCTAATTCTTCACCTTATCACTAAGACACATCAAGAGTTTTAAATTGTTTAATTGATATATTGAGGGAGCCCCATAGAGCTCCCTTATTTTTATTCTTTAGTGACAATCTGCATTGTTTCTCTATTTACTTGTTTGAGTAATAGTGTTTTTCCTGTTAGGATTCGCTCGGCAGAGTTATTGTCAAAGTGTCTTACGGTATACAAAGATACATTCTCGTTATAGCTTACTTTGTAATCATTGACTAATCGAAGTCTTAAATCCTCAAAGTGATTAAACTTATCCTCTACGCATACCGAGAAGCTAATTGCGGAGTTTTGAATTACATTCACCTTGATATTGTATTCACAAAAGAGTTTGAATATATCACTGATATTCTGTTCCATGATGAAAGAGAAGTCCTTAGATGAAAGCGAGATTAACAATTGATTTTTCTTGACAATAAAACAAGGAACTTGCGGAGTTAAAGGTGCCCCTTTCGAGACATTAGTTCCCGCCAAAGTCGGGTTCAGAAAAGACTTGACATATAATGGAATCTCTTTTTGTCGAAGAGGTTGTAACGTTTTTGGATGAATCACTGATGCACCATAGAAGGCTAACTCTATAGCTTCTTGGTAAGAAATATGCTGTAATAATGTGGTATCTTCAAAATAGCGAGGATCAGCATTTAATACACCAGGAACATCTTTCCAAATGGTCACACTTTGCGCTTCTAACGCATAAGCAAAAATAGCTGCAGAATAATCAGATCCTTCTCGACCAAGAGTAGTCGAGAATCCATTGTAATCCGATCCTATAAAACCTTGTGTGATACACAAGTCATCAGTGTTTATTTCTCGTTTAATATTTTCTACTGTTATGTCCCAATTCACATTGGCATCTCGATAAACAGTGTCCGTTTTTAGTGCGTTACGGGCATCAATCCACTTGTTTGTTATGCCGCATTCTTGTAGATAAAAGTGGAGTATTGTGGTGGAGATTATTTCACCGTAGCTTACAATTTGATCGTAAACGAAATTGTAGTTTGGTGATTTGTTGTTTAACAAGAAATAAGTAATCGAATCGAAAAGCTCTTTCAATCGCACAAATACTTGGTGTTCTTTGTCCGTAAATAGTTCGTTTACTATGTCGAAGTGATATTTTTTTACTACTTCTACTGATTCAGCTAAGTCAAAGCGATTTTGGAAATAATTGTGAACCACTACTTCCAGTGCATTTGTTGTTTTCCCCATTGCTGAGGCAACGATAAGGCTATCTTTGTAGCCTACTGTCTGTAATACACGACAAACGTTTTTTACATTTTCTGCATCGCGTACTGAGGCTCCCCCAAATTTGAATACCCTCATGGATTACTGTTTGATAATATTATTTATTCCGTTCTCATTCATTTGTACAGTGTACCAATCTTCTAATACGGTAGCACCTGATTTTTCATAAAATTCAATAGCAGGTGTATTCCAATTTAGAACGACCCATTCCACTCTTCTTACCCCTTGCACTTTAGCGATTTTCATTACCTCATTATAAAGTGCTTTGCCTGCACCAGTTCCCCTGTGGTCTTTGCTGACAATTAAATCCTCTAAGTGGATTGTCTTTCCCTTCCACGTGGAATATCGATTATAATAAAGTGCTATGCCGATTATTTCGTCATTCACTTCAGCGACAATAGCTTCGAAAAGCGGACGTTCACCAAAACCATCTCTGACTAAATCATCCACTGTCAATACTACTGCTTCAGGTTCTTTCTCATAAAAGGCAAGTTCTTGTATTAGTTCTAATACACGAGGCATATCTGTAGCGATAGCTTTTCTAATGTTCATGGTTTTATTTGATTTTAGTTTGGTTATTAGTTCTGTAGAATAACAAAATTAACGATATTTGCAGAATTAAAGACACAACTAAGAATCATTTTTAAAATGACAACAGAAAGAAACCAGACTTTAGGAGAGTTCATTATTGATAAACAAGAAGATTTTAAATATTCTTCGGGTGAGTTTACAAGATTAATTAATTCTCTACGATTAGCTGCCAAGGTCGTAAGTCACCAAGTAAATCAAGCAGGTTTAGTTGACATCGTAGGTGCTTTTGGAAAACAAAATGTACAAGGTGAGCAACAACAGAAATTAGATGTTTATGCAAACGAGGTTTTTATTAAAACTTTGATAAACAGAGAAATTGTATGTGGAATTGCCTCGGAAGAAGAAGATGATTTCATTGCAATTAAAGGGAAAAATGGAGGAAACGACAATAAGTATGTTGTACTTATGGATCCTCTTGACGGTTCTTCAAATATTGATGTAAACGTTTCTGTGGGTACAATATTTTCAATTTATAGACGTGTTACACCAATTGGTACGCCTGTTACGCAAGAAGATTTCTTACAAAAAGGATCAAATCAAGTTGCTGCAGGTTATATTGTTTACGGTTCATCTACTATGTTAGTGTATACAACAGGAAACGGGGTAAATGGCTTTACACTGAACCCTGCAATCGGTACATTCTATTTGTCACATCCTAATATGAGCATCAGTCAAGATGGTCACATTTATTCTATTAACGAAGGAAACTACGTACACTTCCCTCAAGGAGTAAAGGATTATATTAAGTACTGCCAAGCAGAAGAAAACGATAGACCTTATACATCTCGTTATATCGGTAGTTTAGTATCAGATATTCACCGTAACATTCTCAAAGGAGGTATTTATATTTACCCAACAAGTACAAAAGCGCCGAAAGGAAAGTTGAGATTGTTGTACGAGTGTAATCCAATTGCATATATCGTTGAGCAAGCTGGAGGTAAAGCTTCTGATGGATATAATCGCATCATGGATATTGAACCTACTGAACTTCATCAGCGTGTTCCTTTCTTTTGTGGAAGTAAGAACATGGTCGAGAAGGCAGAAGAATTTATGGCACAGTATCCTCAAATATAAGGAGGAGTTTTATAAAGATAATAACAACAAAGGCGATTCACTTTTAGTGAATCGCCTTTGTTGTCATTATCTCTTTAAGCTTTTAATTTCGTAGATAAAAGTTTCTAAATCAACGTCTAATACTAAAAGCGATAAAGCTTTGTCAACAAGGTAATCTACTTCAGTAGTAAAGCCTAAAGCCACTGCGAATTTCTTCAAAATATCCTTTTGCTTCTTACCGAGTACATGGTCAACGTAAACCATTCTTGCCAAATCGTATAATCGCTCAATCCTGTGAATTTCTAAATAGGGAGGATTGACAGGAAACTTTTCAGGGTTTTCCAAGATTTTGATATAATCGTCCTCGGAGATCTCTAAGCGATCAGCTAATTGATCTATAAACTTCTTTTCTTCAATACTAAAGTTTCCATTGGCAAATGCCACTCTTACTATCGAGGCAAAATGGCCTCTGTTGCGGTCTTTAAATCCCGTATCAAACAAATCTGAGTATGCCATCTTATTGAATTATTTGGTTGTTAATATTCTTTGTATAGTAAATTAGTGAAATTATTTTTATTAATTGTTAATTTAAAATAAAAATATAGTCGATGGTTTATCAATAATGTAATGCCTCTAATTTGAAAATAGAATACTAAAGTAAATAGCAAACTTATATGTATTTTTGTTTAACTTGTTTAAAACTCAGAAACACAATTAAAAAACGATATGAGCAATCCTAAGATTACAAAATATGACAAGGCCTACCTAAAAATGGCTAAGGAATGGGGACAACTATCTTATTGTAAACGAAAAAAGGTAGGAGCTATCATTGTAAAAGATCGCATGATAATTTCCGATGGATATAACGGTACGCCAAGTGGTTTTGATAATTGTTGTGAAGATGGAAACGACGCTACCTTTTGGTATGTATTACATGCTGAAGCCAATGCAATATTAAAAGTTGCTCGATCTACTCAAAGTTGTCAAGATGCGACACTTTATATCACGATGTCTCCTTGTCGTGACTGTAGTAAATTGATTCATCAAGCAGGTATTAAAAGAGTTGTTTACCTTGAAGGGTATAAGGATTTAGAAGGAGTTCACTTTTTAGAGAAAGCAGGTGTAGAAGTCCTCCAGATTGCTGAACTTGATTAATGTATTAAATGAAAAAGTTTTTTTGGCCTCTTATCATTACTATTTCACTGTCCTTAGGTATTCTCTTGGGAGGATTCATTACGTCTGCTTCTTATCGTGCCAAAGGCGTTTATTTTACTAATCACAATAAGCTGAAATTAAATAGACTCATTGACTTTATTGAACAAGAATATGTTGATAAAGTCGATACAGATTCTATTGTTGATAAAACGGTTACCAATATTTTAGAACAGCTTGACCCACACTCTGTTTACATTGCGAATGAACAAATGAAAAGTGTTTCTGAATCTATGCAGGGAAGTTTTGTAGGAATTGGTATAAACTATTATTTCTATCGCGATTCAATTGCTGTTATTAAAAGTGTTGCAGATGGACCTGCTCTAAAAGCAGGTATTATGGCTGGAGATAGAATATTAGCTGTGGATGGTTATAAATTGTTTGGCAAACAAGTTACAAATGACACTATTACTGATCGATTAAGGGGAGAGGAAAATACGAAAGCGGTATTGTCTGTTTATAGAAAGAAAACCAATGAAGAATTAGCTATTTCTTTAGCTCGCAATGTCATTCCATTGAAGAGTGTGGATGTTGCTCTTAAACTCGATAATAATTATGGTTACATCAAGTTAAATCGCTTTTCCAGTACTACGTATACGGAGTTTAATACTAAGCTAAAAGAGTTGTTGAACAAGAACATCGAAGGGCTTATTCTCGACGTTAGGAATAATGGTGGTGGCTATTTAGACCAGTCTATCAAGATATTAGATGATTTATTAGATGAGGGACAAGTTATTGTCAAGACGGTAAATAAAGGAGGAGTTGAAAAAGTAACGTATGCAAAAGGCAAAGGACTTTTTAGAGATAAACCCATTTATGTTTTAGTTAATGAAAGTAGTGCTTCTGCCAGTGAGATTATTGCCGGAGCTATACAAGATAATGACAGAGGTGTTGTGGTTGGGCGTAGAACCTTTGGAAAGGGATTAGTGCAAAGAGAGTTAATGTTAGGGGATGGTTCGGCAATTAGATTAACAACAGCAAGGTATTATACACCTTCTGGGCGGTCAATTCAAAAACCATATAAGAATGGCATAGAGGAATACAATAATGATTTAAGGGCAAGGTACACACACGGAGAGTTGTATGCCTCTGATAGTATTAAGGTTGCTGATAGTTTACAGTTTAAAACCCTTAAAGGTCGAATTGTATATGGAGGTGGAGGAATTGTACCAGATGTATTTATTCCCATTAAAGGGAAGCATGGTGAAGATACAACCATTATGTTGATGAGGTCTGGAATCACGAGTTATTTTGTCTTCGAGCAAATAGATAAAGATCGATTAGCTTATGAGCAAATGAGTTCGGAATCATTAATAGATTTTGTTATGAATGACAATCGACTTTACAATCGCTTTATAAAACACCTCGAACAAAATAAACTATACTTTAAATTAGATAGGAGAAAAGAGTTAGTAAAACACTATATCACAGCTGAATTTTTGAATCAACTATTCGACGAAGAAAACTATTATAGATGGTTGATTAAAAGCGATGATATGTTAGAGAAAGTCGATAAGCTTATTAGGAATAACGTAGAGTAAGAATACAAAAAAAGGAGGACATTAAGTCCTCCTTTTCTTTATGATCACATTTTGGGATTACCAAATTTTTACTCTTTCTTCAGGTTTGATGTAAAGTTTGTCTCCTTCTTTGATATCGAATGCTTGGTAAAAAGCATCAACATTTTGTAGAGGAACATAAGCTCTATAATGTCCTGGAGCATGTGGGTCAGTTTTTACTTGGTTTTTGATCGCTTCATCACGAGCTTTCGTTCTCCAAATAGTTCCCCATGAAATAAAGAAACGTTGTTCTGGTGTGAATCCGTCAATATTTCCAGGATGATTACCTTCTTCTTTAAGATAGATTTGTAAACCGTCATAAGCAGCATTTACACCACCTAAGTCTCCGATGTTTTCTCCTAATGTAAATTTACCATCAACAAATACTCCTGGTAATGGCTCTAATGCACTGTATTGTGCCGCAAGTTTGTTTCCTAATGTTGTGAATTGCTCTAAATCAGCATCAGTCCACCAGTTGTTTAAGTTACCATCTTTGTCATATCGAGCACCAGAATCGTCGAAACTATGAGAAATCTCATGCCCGATTACAGCACCAATACCACCGTAGTTGATAGCTTCGTCTGCTTTGTAGTCATAGAATGGAGGTTGAAGAATAGCTGCAGGGAATACAATCTCATTATAGATTGGATTGAAATATGCATTCACTGTTTGAGGAGACATCCCCCAACGTGATTTATCAACTGGTTGTCCATAATCAGCATTGTTTTTCATTACTTCCCATCTCTCTGCATTTTTCATATTGTCGAAGTGATTTCCTCCTTCAGCAGGTGATTTGATTACCATTGCAGAATAGTCTTCCCATTTGTCAGGATAACCAATTTTTACAGTCGTTGTAGCTAATTTTTCTAATGCCCCTTTTTTAGTTTCTTCTGCCATCCAAGGTAAAGCCTTGATGCGCTCACCAAAAGCTGTCAGTACATTTTTAATCATTGCTTGTGCTTTAGCTTTAGCTTCAGCAGGGAACTTTTTCTCTACGTACAATTGCCCTAATGCTTCTCCAACAGTACCGTTAACAACTGCTAATGCTCTTTCCTCTACAGGTCTTTGTTCTTTTGCACCTTCAAGTGTTTTTGAATAGAACTCCCAGTTAGCTTTTTCTATCTCAGTAGAAAGGTAAGATGCATTGCTGTTAATTAAAGTCCATTTTAAATAAGCTTTAATGCTGCTGATATTCTTGTCAGCAAGAATATTGTTTAGCGCTTTCATGTATTTTGGTTGTGAAACCACAACTTTATCAATATTCTTTAATCCTTTAGCTTCAAAGTAAGCTGTCCAATCTACGATAGGCAATACTTTTTGAAGTTCTGCAATCGTCATTGGGTTGTAAGTAAGACGGCTATCTCTTCTTTCAACTCTTGTCAAACGAGGTTCTGCCATTTTTGTTTCTAAAGCTAAAACAAGTTTTGCTTCTTCTTCAGCTTGTTTACTATCAGCTGTGATCATTGATAACATACGAGTAACGTGAGCAACATATTGTTCGCGTTTCGTCTTCATATCTTCGCTATCCTCTAAGTAATAGTCACGGTCAGGTAGGCCTAAACTACCAAGGCTAACGTAAATTGTATTTGCTTTTGAGTCTTTGGCATCAGCGTATACATATGAAGAATAGAATCCTAAACCACCCTCATCAGCAAGGTCGTTGATAAATTTTGTAACGTCTTTTGCTGTAGCAATTGCGTTAATTTTATCTAAGTAAGGTTTTAATGGATCTACTCCTAATTTGTTTCTTGTCGCTTCATCTAAGTATGTTTCGTAAACTGCAACAGCCTTCGCTTGATCAGATTTTGAATCAAGGTTGTGATTTTTAGCAGCTTCGTCTAAGATTGCCAAAGCGTCTTTGTCTGTGTTTTTTCTCAATTCGTCAAAGCTTCCCCATCTTGTTCTATCACTTGGAATTTCAGTTTGGTCATACCAAGTACCGTTTACATAACGAAAGAAGTCATCACCAGGTTTTACTAATGTATCCATATACTCTAATGTGATACCGTGATTCTCTTGGTTTTTTGACTCGTCAGCTTTTTTGCCGTCTTTGCAAGCTACTAAGGTTGCTATAGCAAACGCAGAAGTCAACAATACTTTTTTGTTCATAGTATAAAATAGTTTTCGTTTTTAAAGATATTGTAACAAAAATAGAAAATATCTTTGGTTTATATTTTTTTTGTCAAATTTATTTGTAACTAATGTATTTATAAAGACTTTAACCAATTTATACCTTTGAATTTGTAAGTTTGTACAAACTCAAATGATATGTTCGATTTCTTTAAAAAATACAGATTGTTCTTCCTTTTCTTCTTCCTTTTATGCGCAGGAATAATGGTCATGTTTTATTCTGCATTGAAAACAAGAAAGTCACTTCCAGTGTACACCCCTTCAATGGTAAATCCTGAGATGGTAGATAGTTTGATTCAACATCAAGCTAATAAGAGAACGCATCGTATTGCTCCTTTCAAATTCGTTAATCAGAATGGAGATACTATTACAAATAAAGATTATTTGGGCCATATTTATGTCGCCGATTTCTTTTTTACTACTTGTCCTACTATTTGCCCTATTATGGGGGATAATATGGTCTGGTTACAAGATAAAATTAAAGATTTACCGGGCGTTAAGTTATTGTCGCATACGGTTACTCCAGATATTGACTCTGTTCCTGTATTGAAGCAATATGCACTGGATAAAGGTGTGAATGACGATATATGGAATCTGGTTACTGGAGATAAAAGAGATATTTACTTTATTGCCCGAAATTCTTATTTAGCTGTAAAAACTGGGTCAACAGAAGAATTGTATGATATGGTTCACACAGAGAATTTTATTTTAGTTGATAGTGAGGGCAGTATACGAGGTTTTTATGACGGAACTAATTTTGATACCAAAGACCCTGAGAGTAAGAATATGCAAGAGCTATGGGAAGATATTCAGTGGCTATATGAAAATGAGAAAAAAGAGAAAAAGTAGAGAATACAGTTTAGTTACTTTATTTGTTAGTATAGTAAGAGGAGCTCCATCGAGCTCCTCTTTTTTTGTATAATAGCCAATAGAAGGGTATAATAATGGTCAAAAACGATACTTCTTGCCTACTTTACTGCTTGGTCAGCTGTGTTTTGTAGTAAATCGTGTGGTAGAATAATTGAAAAGTGTATTTTTCTATTTTCTTTGAAATCCTTTACTATTACTTAAACTGAGGTATAGATGTTTGATTTAGTATCAATTCTAATAATAAAACTTTTATAACTAATGGGATAAGTTTTGATATTTGTTTATTTTTGCAATATAAACTAAATCTAAATAAAGTGAGTACGACTTTAGACTTATTGCAAAAAAACACAAAAGGTATCATTGCTGACTACGATATGCAAAATGTTCCTTTGAAGTTATTAGAAATGGGATGCCTACCTGGAAATGAGGTGGTATTGTTGGAAGTTGCTCCTTTAGGAGATCCAATCTACTTGTGTGTAAATGATACACATCTATCGATTAGAAAAGAGTTAGCAAAGGAAATTCTGATTGATATTGAATAAAGAGTAGCCTCTTTTTCTTATTGTTTTTATAACGAAGAGTATTTGATGAAAAATAATGTAAATGTTGCCCTAATTGGTAATCCAAACGTAGGGAAAACTTCTGTGTTTAATGCCTTGACAGGATTGAATCACAAGATTGGGAATTATCCAGGTATAACAGTTGATAAAATTAGCGGTGTAGCTAAGTTAACAGATGACGTTAATGCTAAGATTATCGATTTGCCAGGTACTTATAGTATCAATGCAAGCTCATTAGATGAACGCATTGTATTAGATTTACTCTTTAACCCACAACACGAAGACTTTCCTGATGTAGCTGTTGTTGTCGCAGATATTGAAAACCTCAAGCGAAACCTACTTCTATTTACGCAAGTAAAGGAATTAGGTATCCCTACAGTCTTAGCTATTAATATGGCAGATCGTATGTCTGAAAAGGGAATTACATTAGATATCCAGAAATTAGAAGAAAAATTAAAAACGAAAGTTGTTTTAATCAGTGCGAAGAAAAAACAAGGTATTGATGATTTAAAGACAGCTATTGGCAACTATAGGGAATACTCTATTGAACCTTCAGTGAATGCTACTGCTGCTGATTCTGACTTCTTCGGTAAGTTAGCTTTGACCTATCCAGCAGAACCTATTTACAAATTGTGGATGGTGTATTCTCAAGATTTAAAGATTGGTAAGTTAACTAAGGCGTCTTTGGAAGAAAAGGGGATTCACCTAAGTGAATCTGAGGTAAAAAGACTTCAACAAAAGAAAACAATTAAACGCTATCAGTTTATCAATGACTTACTGAAAGAAGTTTATAAGAAAGATATTAAACAAGCTACTGATTTGTTGAGTAAGGCGGATAGGGTATTAACGCATAAAGTTTGGGGATATGTAATCTTCTTTGCTATTATGCTTTTAGTATTCCAAGCGATTTTTACTTGGTCAAGTTATCCAATGGACTGGATCGATAATCAGTTTGCCAATTTATCTACTTGGGTACACGAAGTGATGGAGCCGGGGAAACTTACTGACTTAATTGCGGACGGTATCGTACCTGGTATTGGTGGGATAATGCCTTTCATTCCTCAAATTGCCATTTTATTTATGTTTATTTCGATTTTAGAAGAAACGGGATACATGAGTAGAGTTGTATTTCTAATGGACAGACTAATGCGTCCTTTTGGATTGAGTGGTAAGTCTGTTGTGCCATTAATTTCAGGAAATGCTTGTGCGATTCCTGCAATTATGTCTGCTCGTAATATCGAGAACCCAAAAGAGCGTTTGCTAACTATTTTAGTAACGCCATTGACAACTTGTTCTGCGAGAATACCAGTATACATTATATTGATTGCGTTAGTGATTCCAGATACACATTTGTTTGGTTTCCTTAGTTTACAAGCGTTGACTTTGACGTTGTTTTATCTGTTGGGATTCCTTTCGGCCTTGTTCTTAGCTTGGGTGTTGAAGTTCTTTATTCGCTCTTCGGCTAAATCGTATTTTGTGATTGAAATGCCTGAGTATAGAGTTCCTATTTTTCAGAATGTAGTTAGTACCATGTATGAGAAAACAAAGGCATTCGTATTGGGAGCAGGAAAGATTATTTTCTTTTTATCTATCATTATTTGGTTTTTAGGGGCTCATGGACCTGGTGAACGTTTTGAGAACGCTGAGGAAATTGTAACTGAACAGTACAAAGGGCAAGAGGTTTCTGAAACTGACTTAGAAGATCATATCGAGGGATATAAATTAGAAAATTCGTATATTGGTATTATTGGTAAATCAATTGAACCAGTTATTAAACCTTTAGGTTATGATTGGAAAATTGGTATAGCGGTGATTACATCCTTTGTCGCAAGAGAGGTGTTTGTGGGAACACTTGCTACAATATACAATGTAGGCTCAAGTGGCGAAGAAGATGAAGATGGTACTATTAAGCAACGAATGAGTGCAGAAGTATGGCCAGATACAGGAAAGCCAGTGTTCACTTTAGCCAGTGGTCTGTCTTTGATGGTATTCTATGCCTTTGCAATGCAATGTGCCTCTACGGTTGCTATCACAAGAAGAGAAACGAAGTCATGGAAGTGGACAATATTTCAATTAGTTTTCCTGACAGCGTTTGCTTATTTTGCAGCAATGTTAACATTCCAACTATTAAAGTAAAATCACGATGGGATATCAAGAAATTATAGCTTATGCTTTTTTAATTATTGCGGTAGGCTATTTGATCAAAAAGAGTTTTTGGAAGAATAACTCTAAGAAAAAAGGTTCTTGTGGTGGGGGTAGCTGCGGTTGTTCCTAATTCACAAACGAGAGATAATCAAAAGGCAGTCTATGTTGACTGCCTTTTTCTTTTTGTCATAACTCAAGGATTTCTTAGAAGTGTTGTATAAATTATATAATACAGTCTTAAACCCTTCTTATAGACATTATAGGGAAATCGTGTTTTGCATTTAGTTGTTGTTTTTAATTTGATTAGTAAAATTATTGATACTATTTTGAGCGATACCATTTGCTGTTATATGCTTGACAAAAGCAGATCCAATGATTGCTCCTGAACTATATTGACAACTGAGTTTATAAGTATCGTTATTGTGTATATTGAATCCGATTAAAGTTGGATTGTTTAGTTTGTTTTGTTGAATTCGACTGTAGTAATCCGTTTGAGTATTCAGGTCTTTGTTTGCACCTGTGATACTATTCGATGATACCATATAGATAAAACCCGTTGTACATTGGTCGATTTGTCTGATGCGTTCTTGTGAAGTTTCATTGCTAATCAGCATAATATTACTGATATTAAGCGTATGGCATGCTTCTTCAAAATGTTGTTTGTAGTATTCCATAGGTAAGTCTGGAACTATAATACCGTCTACTCCAAGGACGGCACACTGTTGCAAAAAATTGTTTACTCCATATTGTAGAATGGGATTGAGATACCCCATGAGTACAATTGGAATTTGAACTGTTTCGCGAATGTTTTTAAGTTGTTCAAAGAGTATTTGAAGTGTCATTCCATTGTCTAAAGCTATTTGTCCACTTTTCTGTATAGTTGGCCCATCTGCTAAAGGGTCGGAATACGGAATACCTATTTCTACCAAATCTACTCCTGCTTGTTCCAAGTGAGTTAATATAGTCGTGGTATTATCTAAGTTAGGGTATCCTGCGGTAAAGTAGATAGATAAGATCTCTTTGTCTTTTCGTTTGAATAATTGTGTGATTCTATTTTTCATGAGTAAAGTATTTTGAATAAGTGAGCATGTCTTTGTCTCCTCGCCCTGATACATTGACAACAACAATATCAGATGGGTTGAATTTTACCTTTTCTAAAATAGCAAGTGCATGTGCCGATTCAAGGGCAGGGATTATGCCATCTGTCTTTGTCAAGTGAAAGGCGGCTTGTATAGCTTCCTCATCGGTCACCGCTTCTACTGTTACTTTGCCTATATCGCTTAAGTAAGCATGCGCAGGACCTATTCCAGGATAGTCTAATCCTGCCGAGATAGAGTAGGGTTCGATAATCTGACCGTCTGCGGTCTGCATTAAGTAAGTCATGCTACCGTGTATAATACCCTTTTGCCCCAAGGTGATACTGGCTGCGGTTTCTTCTGTATCTACTCCTTTTCCTGCGGCTTCAACAGCAATTAGTTTAGTATGGCCGTTATCTATAAAGTGGTAGAAAGCCCCCATAGCATTACTACCTCCTCCAACGCATGCAATGACATAGTCAGGTTTGTCAGTATTTTCTTTTTCCATTAATTGTTTGGCAATTTCTTCGCTGATTATAGATTGAAATTTAGCCACCATATCGGGATAGGGATGAGGTCCTACAACAGAACCTATGACATAGTGTGTATCTTTTGGGTTGTTTATCCATTCTCGTATAGCTTCATTTGTTGCATCTTTAAGTGTTTGACTACCACTTAGTGCTGGTACAACTTCAGCACCGAGCATTTTCATGCGTTCTACGTTCGGCTTTTGTCTTTCTATGTCTACGGCCCCCATAAATACAGTACATTCTAAACCCAATAAGGCACATGTTGTCGCTGTTGCCACTCCATGTTGCCCCGCTCCAGTTTCCGCGATGATACGTTTTTTGTTTAGTCTTTTGGCTAAGAGTATTTGACCGATGGTGTTGTTTATTTTATGTGCTCCAGTATGGTTGAGGTCTTCTCTCTTGAGATATATTTTGGCATTGTACTGTTTTGACAAGTTATTAGAGTAAAACAAAGGGGTAGGTCTACCTACATAATCTTTTAGCAATTGTTGATATTCTACTATGAAGGACTCGTCTTTTATGATAGTTAGGTAGTGTTCTTGTAACTCTATGATATTAGCTTGTAGCATTTCTGGAATAAAGGCACCACCGTATTGACCATAGTATCCTTTTTCATCTGGATTAAAGTGTTTCATGTTTTATGATATTCGTTATTGTTTGTATCTGTTTGCAATCTTTGAGAGCAATTTCGGTTTCCAGTTGACTATTTAGGTCAAAACCGATTAGTTGCTTATGTGTTATTTTTAGTGCTTCTTTGATATTCTGCAATCCCAACCCTCCGCTAAGAAGGAAAGGTGTCTTTCCGTTATAGGATTGAAGTATAGTCCAGTCGAAACTTTTTCCACTTCCTCCGTATTGTTTACAAGCGGTATCGAATACAAATAGGGAACAGTATTTTTCGTAAGGTGCTGTTTGCTTGAAATCAAAAGTGTCTGTTATTGCAAAGGCTTTGATTATAGGTATATTTTGTTGATAAAAGTAATTGCAATCTTCTACTGTTTCTGCTCCGTGTAACTGTATATAGTCCAGGCAGTACAACGTCACTATGTCTTGTATCTCGCTGAGCTTTGCATTGACGAACACTCCAACCTTTTTTATAGTCGATGGTATGTCGCTTAGTAGGGTTGTATCGAGATTACCTGCATATCTCTTGGATGAAGGATAAAAGATAAACCCCATATAGTCAATTGGCAAAGAAGTTAGTTCTTGTATGTTTTCTTTGTACTTCAGACCGCAAACTTTTACTTGATTCATAGTGCTAATGCTTGTTTGGTTTCTCTTAGTTTTATTGCTGGTTCAGGAGCTCTCATAAAGTATTCTCCAATTAGAAAGGCCGAAAAACCTTGTTGGTATAACTTGCTAATTGTGCTGGCATTATCTATACCACTTTCAGCTATTTTAATTGCTTTGTTGGGAAGCAATTGACTTAGGGCAACGCTATTGTCAATGTCTACCGAGAAAGTGTTTAAGTCCCTATTGTTGATTCCAATCAGATCAAACTCTGTGGAGAGATGTTCTCTTATTTCTGTTTCACTGTGAGTTTCTAACAAGACTTCTAATCCGAGTTGATGTGCATAATCTGTTAGCTGTTTTATGACCTCTGGTGGAAGTAATTTAGCTATTAGGAGTATCACATCAGCCCCTAAAGATTTCGCCTCTGTAATTTGATATTTATCGACGATAAAGTCTTTTTGAAGCAGTGGTACGTTTAATGTTACTCTTGCTGTACTAAAGTCATCTGATTGTGCACCGAAGAATTGTGAATCGTTTAAAACAGAGATAGCAGAAGCTCCTTCTCTCTGATATCCCGTCGTGATGTTTAGCAAATCGGCATTTGGTCTAATGATACCCTTGGAAGGGGATTGTCTCTTAAATTCAGCTATAATGTGAGGAGTATGTTCCCTTTTTATTTTATCTACCAAGGATATTCCTTCTCTGTGAAAGAGCGGTCTGTTTTGTAATTCTAACTCAGTTATTAATGCTTTTCGGTGTTCGACTTCTCGTTTTTTTTGTGCTTTGATTGTATCAAGTATATTTTTCATAGTTGTCTCAGTATTTCAAAAGATTGTTTTGCTTTACCTGTGAACAGGGAGTCTTTTGCTCGTTCCATTGCTTCTGTTATAGTCAATTTAGGGTAGTAGGTCTGTATGGCCAATGCTGCATTAGCTAAGACGACATTGCTTTGTTGTGTTGTTCCTTTTCCTTTTAAGATTGTCCAAAAGATGAGTGCAGATTCTTCTACTGTATTTCCTCCTTTGATGTCATGCTGTTTTATTGCGCTTAGATCAAAATGCGAAGCATCAATGATTCGCTCTCCTGTGTTGGTAGCTATCTTGCACTGAGAGGTTAAGCTACATTCGTCGTAGCCATCAAGAGAGTGTACAATACTGTATTGTGTTTGTTCTTGTTGTAAAAAGTATTGATACATACGCAGTAGCTCAAGGTTGAATAATCCAATAAGTTGTACTTTGGGTTGAGCAGGGTTCGTTAAGGGGCCTAACATATTGAAGAAAGTTTTGACCCCTAAGGCTTTGCGTATTGGAGCAATTTCTTTCATGGCAGGATGAAATAAAGGGGCGTGAAGAAAGCAAATGTTCGCTTCTTTTAGCTGTTTTTTTAAATCTTCTTCAGATGATTTAAAGTGTATACCTAAATTCTCCATTACACTTGAAGAACCTGAGATGGAAGAAACTCCATAATTTCCGTGTTTTGCTACTGGTATTCCCGCACCTGCAACAACAAAAGAGGCAAGGGTAGAGATATTAAAAGTGTCTTTGCCATCTCCTCCTGTGCCACACATATCCATAGGGTTGAATTCACTTAAATTAACTTTGATTGCCAATTCGACCATAGCTTCTCTGAATCCTTTTAACTCCTCTAATGTTATTGGACGCATTAAGAACGTTGTCAATAAAGCCGCTAATTGCATGTCTGAATAAGCTCGGTTAACCATGTTATATAGTACCTCTTTGGCTTGAGCCTTGCTCAAGGTTTTATGGTGTGTCAATTGATTGAGTATTTCTTTCATCCTTTTATTTTTTTAACCAGTTGTTTATAATTTGCTTTCCTGTTATAGTCAGTATTGATTCTGGGTGAAATTGCAATCCTCTGATGGGATAATCTCTATGTCTAAATGCTGTGATGTTTCCTTGGCCATCGTAGGCTAATACTTCTATATCTTCTGTCGGAGTATCTACAACCCACGAATGATAATGTGCAATAGGAAACGCATTGGTTAGTCCGTCAAATAGTTTGTCCTCTGCTACAATATTGATCGTACTGGAGATTCCATGCAGTGGTGTAGGTAGTTGTGTTAGTTGCATACCAAAGTATTGTCCTAAAGCTTGGTGGCCGAGACATATTCCCAATATATCTTTTGTGTGTGCATATTTAGTTATTACCTCCATGAGTTGACCTGCTTCTTCAGGGATACCTGGTCCAGGTGAAAGCAGTATTTTGTCATATTGTTGGATTGCACTTATATCTAATTCGTCGTTTCGCTTGATGTCTATTTGGTGTTCGCCAAATTCTTTGATTAAGTAGATTAGGTTGTAGACGAAGGAGTCATAATTATCTATTACAAGTATTTTCATGATTATAGTTCTTGTGCTTTTATAATAGCGGTTCGTATTGCTCTAAGTTTGTTGTTTATTTCTTCTAATTCGGATTGTGTATTTGACTTTGTTACTATGCCACATCCCGCTTGAAATTGTAATTCATTGTCTTGACTGAGAATGGATCGAATGTAGATAGCTTGATTCATCTCTCCATTTAGTTTAATTACTCCAACAGCTCCTCCATACAGTCCTCTGTTGGTGTTTTCATATTGATCTATGAGTTCCATCGCTTTATATTTAGGAGCTCCAGACAGAGTACCAGCAGGGAATGTGTCTTTGAATATTTCTATAGGATTAAAATCGGACTGTAGTTCACCACTGACCTTTGAAACTAAATGTATTACGTGGGAATAGTATTCTACGTGTTTTAATTTTTCAATATTTACTTTTTGACTGTGTTTGCTCAGGTCATTTCTGGCTAAATCTACAAGCATGATGTGTTCAGCATTTTCTTTTGGATCAAGGGATAGTGCTTTTGCTAATTCTTGGTCTTTTGCTAAATCTCCAGTTCGCTTAAAGGTGCCTGCTATAGGGTGTATGTAAGCTTTGTTGTTTCGTATAACCAATTGTGCCTCTGGAGATGAACCAAATATTTTGAAATTACCATAGTCAAAGTAGAATAGGTAAGGAGATGGATTTATGGATCTCAATGCGCGATACACATTGAATTCATCTCCACTGAATTTCTGTTTAAACTGACGAGAAAGTACTAATTGAAATACATCTCCTCTGAAACAGTGTTGTTTTCCTTTTTCAATTAATTCTAAAAATTCTTCCTCTGTGTTCGTTGTTGATTCTGTTTGGGTTGCAGAGAATGGAAACGAAGTCGGCTTCTGTCCATTGATTAGTTCAAATAGGTTGGACAGTTGTGACGATTCACCTTCGCTGAGGTGTTCTACCAAGTACAGTTCTGTATTGTAGTGATTAAAAACAAGGACATACTTAAAGAAATGATATTGAATTAACGGTGTGTTTTTGACTGTTGGTTTGAATGAAATGGACTCAAACAAGGGAATGCTATCATAAGACGTATAACCAAACAGTCCTGTGTTTAGAAATTCGACTTTAGCTTTATTAGTTATTTCAATACTTTGTCTGAAGTGATTCAGTTCGGTAGTTACTTCACTTTCTCTCGTGTTGAATGATCTTGTACTTCCGTCAATATAAGTTATACTTGTTTTATCTTCATCAGCTATGTATGAAGCAATAGGAGCTAAACCTATGTAGGAAAAACTATTCTCATTTGAGCTGTAATCAGAGCTTTCCAGTAGAAAACTGTGAGGGTATTTATCTCTTAGTTTAAGATAAAGTTCAACTGGTGTATAAGTATCACCAATAAGTTTTTGATAGTTAATTGTAAGTTTCATCTGTTGCAGTTATTGTGAATTAAACAAAAAAGGCCTACTGGATTCCCAGTAGGCCTTTTCTAATAGTGTAAGTTTTTTATTTGTCTTTATTTACCTTTCTACACTGTACTATATAGCCAACCGAATCCCACTTTGGAATTAGTTAACCACCACCAGTTTGTATTGATAAATAAATGAATCATGATTCTTAAGTTTAATAAGTATTTGTTCTTCTGTTTTTTGTTGAAAGGGTGTTAAATAAAAAAAGCCTACTGGGGTTACCAGTAGGCTATATATTAATGTAATATTATTTTTAGTATAAGATAATTACTTTAATACAAGGTATAACCAACTGAACCCATTATCGGATTTCATTTGCCACCACCAATTTGTATTAAATAATTTCATGTTCATTTTTATTGAATGTGTATGCTAATGTATTAAAAAAATAATATACTGTACCCTTTTTTATAAAAAATTATTAGGAAGGGTCTTCTTCTTTTAGTGGAGAAACTTTTATTTCTTCATCTAAATAGATATTTTCATCATAGAATGTAGTGAAGTCATCTATTTCATATTCTGGGCATGCTCCAGTGTGAGAGGTTATGAATGCACCTAATGTTGCCCCTTTCTTTAAAAACGTAATAGGGGTATTTGATTTTAATTTCTCTGCTAATAATCCTGCTAAGAATGCATCTCCACTGCCTACGGTGTCGCGGATGACTATTTCAATTGCTGGAAATCTATAAAGTGATTTTGTATCGCTGTAAATTCCACCTTTGGCACCTTTAGAAATAATAATTTCTTCACATTTAAAATATTCGTGGATAAAAGTGATGCTTTCTTCTTCTGTCGTGAATGTTTTATCTAGCTCGTTTAGGATAATTTCCAACTCCGCATTATTCATCTTGATGAGGTTGGCTTTTTTCATCATTTCCATTACAAATTTCAAGTCATAATGGGGAGGTCTTAGGTTGATATCAAAAACTTTGTAGTTCGCAACCTCTATTAATTGAGTCAGTGTGTTTCGACTTTTAGCTGATCTACTTGCTATAGACCCAAAGATGAATACATCTGAACGCTTAACAAGGTTGATTGTTTTTTCTTCTAAATCAATATAGTCCCAAGCACTATTTTCTAAAAAGTCGTAGTTAGCCTCATTGTGATCATCAAAAGTAGCAAAGACTGTTCCTGTTCTATACGTTGAATCTCGTTGAACATTGTCAGAGGAAATTTGGTTATCCTGTATGTGTTTTAATATTTTGTTACCTAAATCATCATCGCCGATTTTAGTTATAATATGGGTTTCTATACCAAATTTTCTTAAGTGATATACCACATTTAAAGGAGCTCCTCCAATTCTTTTGTATGTGGGAAATATATCCCATAAGACTTCACCGAAACTTACTGCAATAGGAGAGGAATTCTTTTGGATCATAGTATTGATTATTTTTATTTTATAAGGTCTAATATACGACTTTGGCGCTATTTCTATAATATGGAAACTTTAATTCTAAGTAATTATTTTAACTCTTATTATTGTTGATTTCTTACTGTCAATATCTTAGCTTCTTGTAAAGCTCTTAGTTAGGAGTGTAGTTGTGTTACCATTATAGAAAGGAATGTTTTTGAGAAATGGAGGGTAAAAAGATTGATAAAAGTGCATAGATTCCCGATTAAACTATTATAGTAATCTGTCATCTATATACCTTGTGATAGTGGAATTTTATAAGGTTGACATAGTTTGAGTTCTCAAGTGAGCATATTATATAAAGAAGGCTGTTCAAGTTTTACGTGAACAGCCTGTTTTTTTATTCGTGATAATACATTTTCTTGATCTTGTTTTTCAAGTCTTTCTTTTTGTAAAATCTAAATTGAAATTTTATGGTTTCTAACCATAGGCGAAGAAATACATCAAAGGAGTTTTTTCCAATTAAATGGGCATAGTGAGAAGCCATTTTTTCTATATCATCAATATTGGTCGTCAAATGAGATAGGTTTTTCATGCGCTTAGTAAAGTTCATTTCTTTATTGAACTTCATCCTATTTACGTCTACTAAGTAGAAGCTAAAAGTACCGTCTTCATTTTGCTTGATTAACGTGTTACCAGGTGAGTGGTCAAGGAATTTCACTTTTTTTTCATGAAGTTGGTACGTAAAGTCTATAAATTCTTTTAGGATTTTTTCTCTATTGGGATTTTCTGACTGCAGTAACAAATCTCTATACGTTAATTCTGCATCAACGTATTCTGATACATAAAAAGAGTTTCTCAAAGTTAGATTTGTAGTGTATTCAAAATAGGCAATTGCTTGAGGGCTATTTATTCCCAATTCATTTAATCTTTCAGAGTGTTCATAAGACCTTAAACCTTTTGGTTTTCGTATGAGTTTATAAACATATCTATTGATTATGTTTGGGATTTTAAATGATTTGATTGCTATTTTTTGTCCGTTCGAGAGTGTCGCAAGTTTGATGGAATTTCTTGATCCATTATAGATGCATGTATTTATTTCGTCATAGGCGTTGATAATTTTTGTTATTTCTTCTTTTAGATTTTGATATTGGGGATGTATTATCGCACTTACTCTTAAATGTTTCATAGTAAAAGTAGTTACAATTGTAGAGTAAAGTTAAATAGATTTTGAGAAACTCTATTTTAATATGGTTTTCCTTACGTTGTTTGTTATCAATGGTTTGTGTTTGTTTGAATGTTTGATT
>NZ_WSPP01000214.1:0-20489 GCF_009767705.1 Myroides sp. LoEW2-1
TTTTTTTACTTTTATTTTTTAACAGTAAATATTTATAAACAAATTACTTATTCTTCACCTCCAGGTTCTAATAAATGGTCGTAATCTGGATACAAGAAGTTGTTATATGGAAAACGTGTAATATGTATTTCACGTACTTTTTCATACACTTTCTTTCTAAACTCTTCAAAGTTTTCCTTGTTGGTAGCAGAGATGAAAATAGCGTTATCTTGCCCTACTTTATTCATCCATGTGTTTTTCCACTCGTCAATAGAATAGTGTTTTGAAGTGCGCTCTGTCATCAAATCATCTATTTCGATTGTCTCAGGTACATAAGCGTCTATTTTATTAAAAACCATGATAGTTGGTTTATCATCACTTTTAATATCTTTTAGAATCTCATTAACTGATGCAATGTGATCTTCGAAATCATGGTGAGATATATCAACTACGTGTAATAACAAGTCAGCTTCTCTTACCTCATCCAAAGTACTTTTAAATGACTCTACTAATTGAGTTGGTAATTTGCGTATAAATCCAACTGTATCAGATAGCAAAAATGGTAGATTTCCAATTACAATTTTTCGAACAGTAGTGTCTAACGTTGCAAACAATTTATTCTCAACGAATACTTCACTTTTTCCAATTGCATTCATTAAAGTTGACTTTCCAACATTGGTGTACCCAACTAATGCCACTCTTACCATAGCACCGCGGTTGCTGCGCTGTGAAGCCATTTGTTTGTCAATTACCTTTAGTTTATCTCTCAAAAGTGAGATTCTATCGCGAACTATACGTCTATCGGTTTCAATTTCTGTTTCTCCAGGTCCTCTCATTCCGATTCCACCTCGCTGACGCTCCAAGTGTGTCCACATACCAGATAACCTTGGTAAGAGATATTGAAACTGTGCCAATTCCACTTGTGTTCTCGCATAAGACGTTTGTGCTCTTTGGGCAAAAATGTCTAAGATTAGGTTTGTACGGTCAAGTACTTTGCAATCGAGTATCTTAGATATGTTCTTTTGTTGTGCAGGAGATAATTCGTCATCAAAAATAACGGTGTGTATATCATTTTCAACGATATAATGATGTATTTCCTCCATTTTTCCAGTTCCAACAAATGTTTTTGGATTTGGTTTATCCATTTTTTGTGAAAAACGTTTGTGGACTTCTCCTCCTGCTGTAAATGTCAAAAATTCTAACTCATCTAAGTATTCGTTTAATTTTGACTCATCTTGATCTTGAGTAATAATTCCAACTATTACTGAGCGTTCAAAATTTATTTCTTCTTTTTCAATCATATATCTGAATTATAGAGCAAAATTACTAAAAATGTAAGACTATATGCTACACTTCTCAAAAAATGTATTTACTTCAAAAACATTGTTTTAAGTAGGTTGTTTACATGAGATTATTACACAATGTGCGCTTTGATTTTCCTGTATGTATATTTCTTTCTATCAATTATCTTGTTTTTATGTGATGTTCTATGAATTTGTACTGAACTATTTTTAAATCTAAAGTGGGTATTCTAACTTGTATTGCCTCAGAAAGTTTCCTTTAGTAGTAAGGCGACAATACAATACTCTTGTTGAATTTAAGTTATTATTATAAGTCGTGTATAGTCTTTTTCTGTATCTTGCTTTATATCAATGGTATGTTTATTGCATCTATTGATTGCAATAGATGAGTCTATCTAAAAATGATTGTTATGAGAGAATTGAAATATTTTATAGGTTTAATAGTTGCTTTGTTGAGTATGTCACTCTATGCCCAAAAGACGACAGTTCAAGCTGTAAGCTATGGGATAAGTGATAATTTAGATATTCAAGCAGTTGCCTCTATTTTTGGTCAATCTTCTGATTTGGCTGATTTTGAATACCGATTAAACGATCCTGAACTTAGGATATCTAACTTAGATTTAAACAATGACGGGTATGTAGATTATCTACGTGTTGTGGAAGTTGTTGAGAATTATACCCATGTTATTATTGTTCAAGCTGTTTTGGGAGCTGACCGCTACCAAGATGTTCTTACTATTGAAGTGGAAAAAGATAATCGCAGAGGGACAACGTACGTACAGTTTGTAGGTAATCCATATTTTTATGGACCGAATTATATCTATGAGCCAGTGTATTATAGTACACCTCCTTTATTTTCTCTGTTTTGGGTAAGCTCATATAGACCTTATCATTCAAGTTGGTATTGGAATTATTATCCAAGTTATTACTATGGATATTCGCCATATGCTACACATCGTTATGTTACGCATATCCACGCTCATATTGATTACAACAACAACTATTTTTATCACCCATATAGATATAGTCGAACTGCTGAACAAGTCTATAGCAGTAATCGTACAACTTATTACGAAAAACAAAACCCTGAAAAATCATTTAGAACAACCTATAAAGACGCAGGATATACAAATTACCAAGATTTGAATGCCGGTAGAAAAGAGTCTATAGGTGATTATAGTAGAACTACGTATAGCCGAAATAGCTATAGCAATAATAACGCTAATAGTAATAATAGTAGCTATAGCCGTACGTCTTATAGCGGAAGTAAGTCAGCTAATTCAAGTAATTATAACCGTTCAACTTACAGCAGTCCGAGTAGCTCAAGTAGTAACTATAGTCGTTCAACTTACAGTAGTCCGAGCAGTAGCTCAAGTAGTAACTATAGTCGTTCAACTTACAGCAGTCCAAGTAGCTCAAGCAGCGGTTATAGTCGTTCAACTTACAGTAGTCCGAGCAGTAGCTCAAGTAGTAACTATAGTCGTTCGTCTTACAGTAGTCCGAGCAGTAGCTCAAGTAGTAACTATAGTCGTCCTTCAAGTAGGAGCTATAGTCGTTCGTCTTACAGTAGTCCGAGTAGCTCAAGCAGTAGTTATAGTCGTCCTTCAAGTAGTAGCTCAAGTAGCAGTTATAGTCGTTCGTCTTACAGCAGCCCGAGTAGCTCAAGTAGCAGTTATAGTCGTCCTTCAAGTAGTAGCTCAAGTTCAAGTAGTCGAAGTACTTATTCGAGATAATAATAGACTAAAAATAAATTATAAAGCAAAAAGGCAGAACATATTGTTCTGCCTTTTCTTATTTGAAGATTTCGTTTAAAACTTGTGCTAATCTCAGCCCTCCTTTTAAAAGTTGTATTTCTACATCATCTTTGTGATCAAAGTGGTATCTATAGCTTAATGATTCACTTTCTTCTACGCTATCATAAAGTTTGTTAGCCATCGAATAAGAATCAAATAACCAATCTTCTAAAGATCCTTTTGTAAGGTTATTGTTGTATTCTTTTGAGTGAACATCTAAGACAGTAGCATATTCTGTATAGCTGTATTTGTCAAAATCAACTAAAGCCGAATCCCAAAGACTGTGAAGGTTTGTCGGTTTTCTAAACCATTCTACTTTTACTCTATTTCCCCCTAAATCCTCTAATCTACCAATGTGTAGTGGTTGATGAGCATCACCGATAATGTGAATAAGGAAGTATAGCTTTTGTTGTCTTTCGACTAAGCTTAGTTTATCACTTTTCAGTTCTTCTATTAAGAGTAAGGTTCTTTTGTATAAGTTTTCGTCAGTAGATTTAGCCAGTTCTTCATCAAATGCAGCTCTGTCTAAGTTGCCTGGTAAATTAACGTAATGCCATGAATCAGAAAACTTCCATGAAGGGTCTGACTTCAAAAAGTCTGGCCAATTTGACCAATAAGCTAATTTCTGTTTGCCTATAATTTTGCTAATTTCTTTTTTAGCCTTTTTAGTTAAGTTTCTTTCTGCAATTTCTGATACAACTCGGTGACCTGTTGTACCCCAAGCAAACACTTCAGTAGTTTGCATTGTAAATAGTATTGCAATTAAAAAGTAAAGAAGTTTTTTCATACGTCTAATTATTCTTGAAATAAAGCAATTAGTTCAGTTGCTTCATTTGGTTTCATCTTTCCTGCTAAAACAAGGCTTAACTGCTTGCGTCTTAATGCTCCAATGTATCTTTCTTTTTCCAAATCTGATTCTGGAATGATTTCTGGAATCTGAACCGGATGTCCTGTATCATCTACTGCTACAAAAGTATAGATAGCTTCATTAGCTTTCTTTTTTGAGCCAGATTCTCTGTCTTCAATCCATACATCAAGATATACTTCCATTGAGCTATTAAATGCTCTTGATATTTTAGCTTCTACGGTTACAACACTACCTAATGGAATAGGTCTATTAAAAGCTACGTGATTTACTGATGCTGTTACACATACTCTACGCGAATGTCTTCTTGCTGCGATTCCTGCAGCTCTATCCATTCTTGCTAATAATTCACCGCCAAACATATTATTTAAAGGATTTGTTTCACCAGGTAAAACTAAATCAGTCATATAGGTAGCTGATGCAGATACGAATTTTGCGTCCATTTGTTTTATTTTCGGCAAATATAGTACAAATAAAAAATCCCGAAAACATTTCGTTTTCAGGATTTCGTTATATTGTTTATTGTACTAATATCCACGCATCTTTATTTAGTTTACTGTGGATTCTTCTCAATTCTTTTTGTGCTTCTGCTTGAGTAGTATATCCTCCGTAAGTTACTGGATACATGCCGTATTTTGTACGCTCCAATGCTTGTGCTGTTGGATATCCGTTTGTTTTTAATTTTAAAGCCTCCTGTTGTGCTGTTTCTCCATTTCTGAAGGCACAAGCGATAATGTAATAAGGCGTGTCATTTTTTTGCTCAATTTCCTCTTTTACGGGTAAGGTAATTGTTGTAGCAGATGGCTCAATTACAAATGTAGCTTGTTGTATTTTGTTTTGTACTTGTGATTGTACCGTTTTTTCCATTTGTAATATTTCTTTCTCTACATGAGAGTCATATTCATTGACAACTATTGCTCCACCTCCTGCAATAACAGCAAGCATAGCAGCATACTTAAAGAAGTTGAATACAGGTCTTCTTCGATTAGTTTCACTTTCTTCTATAGCTGTAATAAGTGGTGTACGAACAATTGGCGTTACATTAACTGCTGATAAGCCAAATGACGTTTTTAATAAGATATCATTTTCAATCGGTTCAAATACAAGTTTGTTTTCTTGATTTGTGTGGAAACTACCGATTCCCTCGATTGTTAAACTATCTTCTTTCAATAAGGTATTTTCCCACTGAGAAACTACTTCTTTTACAGCCTTTGTTGCTTGTTCAAAAGCAATGTTTTCCACTCTTGCAATATGGTTAGCTAATAAACCGTCGTTGTTGGTGATGTTTGCATTGAAAGATAGCTTCTTAGTAGGAGGAAAAAACGAATTTGTCTTTTCGTCAAAGTAAGAAGATTGCATCTCTGATAAGAATGCACCAAAACCTGGAACGATTACACATTGGTAACGATATAGTAATGTCGATATGTAAGCCTGTATATTCATAAACGCAAAATTACATTAAACCAAACTTAAACCAAATGTTTTTATCAAATATTTTCGGGATTCTCATAAAGGAATAAGTGTTTGATTTCCTTTTAATTAATTACTTGTGTTTCCCTTTATATTACGCTTTTTTGGAGTGGTTTTTGTTGATTAAATAAAGATACAAATTGTCTTAATATTTAGCAAATTATGAATGCAGATATCTCTCAAGAGGAATTGTTTTACGCAATAGCACTGACTAAAGTTAATGGTATTGGGCCTATATTAGCCAAGCGTTTGATTGAATTTGCTGGTAGTGCAAAGCAAGTGTTTTTCTTATCTTCAAAAGAGTTAATGCTCGTACCTAAGATTAGTGACCTCTTGTTAAGGAAGTTGAGTGATAAGCGTGTTTTAGAGCGAGCAGATGCTGAAATTGAGGCGATTATAAAGCACAATATTACGGTGTATTATTTCCTAAGTGATAAGTATCCTTTTTTATTGAAACAGTGTATTGATTGCCCTATCTTACTTTATTCATCTTCTGCCTTGTTTGATTGGTCAGATAGGAAAGTGATTAGCATTATTGGGACAAGACAACCGAGTAGTAGAGGTATGGATTTCTGTCAGAAAATTATCAGTGACTTAGCAGAGTTTAATCCTATCATCGTAAGTGGTTTGGCTTATGGTATTGATATTTGTGCCCACAAAGCTGCCTTGGATTGTAATTTACAAACTGTAGCTATACTCGGACATGGTCTTGAGCGTATTTATCCAGAACAGCATAAGTTTGTCGCTCAACAAATTGAAAAGTCGGGTAGTATTTTAACCGAATTTCCTCTTTATAGCAAAGTCGATCGAGAAAATTTCATTCAGCGCAATCGCATCGTTGCCGGTCTTAGTCAAGCGACGATTGTTATCGAAAGTGCCTTAAGAGGGGGGGCAATGAGTACTATATCTTTTGCTAATGATTATAATCGAGAAGTGTTTGCCGTTCCTGGTCGAATTAATGATATTACAAGCCAAGGTTGTAATGAAGTGATACGCACTCAACGCGCTCAACTCCTCACCAGTTCAAAGGAAATAGTAGAGGGATTAAATTGGAATCAGGAAAGTAGAAAAGTCAAGTCAATTCAACCAGAATTATTTGTTGATTTGTCAGCGGATGAGAAAGCGGTGTACGATTACCTCGTAGTAGAACAAAGGGAGCTGTTGGATCTCATTGCTTTAGGGACAGAGCTGCCTATTTACAAAGTCAGTAATGCTTTGCTAAATTTGGAGCTAAAGGGTTTGATCCGTCCATTGCCAGGTCGATATTTTGAAATAGTATAAAAAAAGTCGATAACCTTAGTTATCGACTTCACTGTTTATTTCTTCACATTATATCCAAGTCTTTCTCTTACTTTATTCAATGTGTTTGTAGCGATTACAGATGCTTTTTCTGCACCAATACCTAATAGGCGGTCAACTTCTTCTCGGTTGTTGATATAGTATTCATATTTTTCGCGAACCTCTTTGAATTTATCCACGATTAGTTCGTATAGCTCTTGTTTAGCATGTCCATAGCCATAGTTACCACCTAAGTATTTAGCTCTCATAGCTTCAACTTGCTCAGGTGTAGCTAATAGTTTATAAATGGTAAACACATTACAAGTATCTGGGTTTTTTGGTTCTTCAAGTGGTGTACTATCAGTCTCAATGCTCATTACTTCTTTTCGCAATACTTTATCCGTTTGGAAGATATTAATTGTATTGTGTCTTGATTTACTCATTTTGTTTCCGTCAGTACCAGGTACCACCATTACTTCTTCTTGAATCTTAGCCTCTGGCAATACAAAAGTTTCACCCATTTGGTGGTTGAATCGAGAGGCTACATCACGAGTGATTTCTAAGTGCTGTAACTGATCTTTTCCAACAGGGACAAACTCTGCGTCATACAACAAGATATCTGCAGCCATTAGCATAGGATAGGTAAACAAACCAGCATTAACATCTGATAAAACATCTGCTTTATCTTTAAACGAATGGGCTAATGTTAAACGTTGAAATGGAAAGAAGCAACTTAAGTACCATGTAAGTTCAGTTGTTTGCGGTACATCTGACTGGCGGTAAAAAGTTACATGATTAACGTCTACACCACAAGCAAGCCAAGTAGCCGCAACACTATAGGTATTGTCTTGTAACGTTTTTGCGTCTTTTATTTGCGTTGCTGAATGCAAGTTCGCAATAAAAATAAAAGACTCATTATCTTTTCTGTTTGCCATTTCTACTGCAGGTAGAATAGCTCCTAAAAGATTCCCTAAGTGTGGAGTTCCTGTGCTTTGAACTCCTGTTAGAATTTTAGCCATTGCGTGATATTAATTATTTTAAAGTAGCAAAGATAAGTGAAATGAATTTTATAGACTGTGTTTTTACTGCTAATGTGCTTTCACGGAAGTAGAATTGTTTATTTTTGAGTTTAGTTTATAAACATTATTCAAATACATACGATGAACAGTTTAGCTGTATTTTTCAGTTCGCTTTGGAGATTGTGGTTTTATATCTGGATGGTCATTGTGATCTTGATTCTATCCCCTTTTTTGTTGTTGACCATTTGGTCAGACAAGACCTACTCTTATTTCTTTAAATTGGCGAGGTTATGGGCCATACTTACTTTTTATGGAATAGGGATGAGGTTCCATATTGAAGAAAATCACCCGATTGAGAAAGGCAAGAGTTATATGTTGATTGCCAACCATACTTCTATGTTAGATATAATGATGATGCTTATCTTGGTCAAAGACAATCCTTTTGTATTTGTTGGAAAAGCTGAATTATCCAAGTTGCCTATTTTTGGTTTCTTCTATAAACGCACTTGTATTCTCGTTGACCGAAAGGACGCGAGAAGTAAGAAGAAAGTTTTTGATAGTGCACAAGATCGCATCAATAAGGGACTTAGTATTTGTATTTTTCCCGAAGGTGGCGTCAACGACGATAGAACGATAATCTTAGATAGTTTTAAAGATGGAGCCTTTCGCTTGGCTATAGATCATCAAATTCCGATTGTGCCCTTTGCCTTTGGGCATTTAAGACACTTTTTTCCTTTTGTTTGGGGAATTGGTCATCCTGGCGTAGTCCCTGTTAAGGTGTTTCCGTGTATCGAAACAAAGGGCCTTACTTTAGAACACAAGAAAGAACTTAAAGAGACAGCTTTTGATTTGCTCTATAAGCCGGTATTGAACTGGGAGAATCAATATGCTAAGAAATAGGAAAGCGATGAGATCTACAGGATCTCATCGCTTTTTAATTATAGTTTGGTTTATGGTTTACAGTTGTATTATTCCAGCTCCAGAAATTCTTCCACTGGCATGAACAAAGTCATTCATAGATTGGTTTTGTTCGGTTGACAGATTCCTGTAGTTAATGTCAAGCTTAGTACGATTCATAGAGAGATCAAATAGCTCTTTTTGAATTTCTTTCTGACGTTCAGTGTCTGTAGAAATTTTGAATTCTTCGACTAACTGCATTTCTTTTTTATACGAGGCAACTAAATCTGCATAAGGATTGTCTTCTTGAGAATCTATTTCCTGTGAATCTGCTTTATTTAAAAGATCTTCATTCAAAGAACTGTTATTAGGATCTGATGCTTGTGTAAGAATTGGCAGCTTTAATTCTAAAACGCTTGGTTCTGTTATGGTACATACACCACCAGCAACCTTATTTTGTTGGTGAAAACCTTTGTTCTCAGCAGGTAAATCTTCATCGTAGAAAGCGATGAACTCAGCCTTAGTAAAGAATTTATTGAAAAAATTACCAACTGCATTTTTATTATGTGTAATCTGTTCAGTAGGGTATTCTTCACCTAAGAAGTACGTACATCTGTATAGGTTATTATCTATAAAAAGAGCATTTGTCGATTTAATATTATCTTGATAAAGTACATCATCAATAACTACTTCTCTCGCAGTCGAACGAAATTTGTCAAAGTTGCCTTCTGTAGCGTATACCATCGAGAAGATATAGTGTGGTTCTAAAGTTGGGTTGATAATTCCTCCTGAGTTTTGTTTGAATACATTGAACTTATTTTTTTGTCCATTGTATTCTAATTGGTGTATTCCACTGTCTAACTTTAGTACCTCAAAAGTATTGGGTGCTAAGGTGTATTTTTTATCATCTATAGATACTGTAATTTCTTTGTCAGTTGGATTGGATAGATAAAAATCTTGTCTTTTGAAGGGATCATCACAACTTAGAAAGGTTGTAATTGTTAGCAATAGTGCTAATAGTCTTGATTTCATAGTGAATTTTTGAGTTTTTAAAAGTGCAAAACTAATGTTTTCAATACAGGCTGCATAGTTAAAAATACTTTTTTAATACATGTGTTTAAGGTGTGATTACTCAGTATTTATGACTATTTTTAATTAAATTTATAATAAAAACTTAGAATGAGTTTGTTGCGTGTGGATGTTAGGATATGTATGCGTTGTATTCGAGTTAATTTATTGTGTGTTTTTTAATGTTATTGAAGAATTTGGATCTTTACCGAAAAGACTCTCTGTTTTGGAGAGGTAAAAAGTTTTGAGTCATTCCTTTCTATTTGTGGAGTATTTGAGTTCTTTATCGATAGCTATTGTAATTTCTTCTTGTATTTTAATAGTAATATATGCTTTCTGAATATCAGTTGTTTCGAAAAGAGTTGCGTGAGCGTTTGACAATATTTGCGGTTATCTTCATTGTTGTATCTGGCATTTGTATTTTCACGTCTCCCAGCCGTATTGATTTACAGTGGAGGTTTTACTATGCTTTGCTGTTTTTGTGTTGCCTTGTGTTTTTGTACGTATTGGTGATTGTTATTCGATTGTTTACTAAATACTCAAAATCACAGCGATATATAGATTGGCTTACGTTGTTTTGGTTATTTGTTTATCTGTTTGTTTTCTTAGTTGTCAGTGTTTTGTTAACGTATTGAGTGCTGACTTACAGTTTTTAAGTGTTACTAATAATTATTGTGTGTATGAATATTTTGCGTCTGATTGGTAGAGTAGCTTTGCGTACTATTTGTGGTAGTATTCCCTTCTTATTAGCATATTTGGTTATTGAGCGATCACATGGTTTACTGAGTAAGTTTATTTCAGCTTGGTTCATGAGTTTTTTGATTTTTATATCAGTTATCTGTTATGTAAGATTCGTTGTTCGCAACGCTTCTTCACCCGAAGCAGATAAAGAAGAAAAATATGTTGATATACTTGGTCTGATTGCTTATCTAGTCATGTGGTGTTTTGCATATAGTGTTTTTTTAGGACCAGAGATGCGATAAATAGATTGGGGAGTAAATCTCTTATTTCTACCAATAATTCTGTGCTTTAATCAGTAGAAGGGTACTTTGGGAATACATATGATTAAATGGCTACTCAAGCCTTTTTAGGTTTAGCTATCGTACTTGTTGTTGTTACGACTGCATAGTGTGAGATTACAATATTAAAAAAAAGCCCCTAACAACTTGCGTTATTAGAGGGCTTATGTATATGGATAGAATATATTTTAAGCTTCTTTATTCTTGATTTCTTCTTTAATTCTTTCTTCAAGTTCTTCCATTAATTCAGGATTATCCTTGATGATTGCTTTTACTGCATCGCGACCTTGTCCTAATTTAGTATCTCCATAGCTAAACCAAGAACCGCTTTTCTTTACAATTTCATAGTCAACTGCTAAGTCAAGTACTTCACCTACTTTAGAAACTCCTTCCCCATACATGATGTCAAATTCCGCTGTTCTAAATGGAGGAGCCACTTTATTCTTAACGATTTTTACTTTAGTTCTGTTTCCGATTACGTTATCTCCATCTTTTATTTGAGTAGACTTACGGATATCAACACGAACCGATGCGTAGAATTTTAAGGCATTACCACCTGTTGTCGTCTCTGGGTTACCGAACATCACACCAATTTTATCACGCAACTGGTTAATGAAGAATACAGTACAATTCGTTTTGTTAATCGTAGAAGTAAGCTTTCTTAATGCTTGAGACATCAAACGAGCATGTAATCCCATTTTAGAATCTCCCATTTCTCCTTCAATCTCACTTTTTGGAGTTAAGGCAGCTACAGAGTCAATAACAACGATGTCAATAGCACCTGAACGAATTAGATTTTCTGCAATTTCAAGTGCTTGTTCCCCATTGTCAGGTTGAGAAATGATAAGGTTGTCAATATCGATACCTAATTTTTGTGCATAAAAACGATCAAATGCGTGCTCCGCATCAATGAAAGCTGCTATACCTCCTGCTTTTTGAGCTTCTGCAATTGCATGTAGCGTTAAGGTCGTTTTACCTGATGATTCGGGTCCATATATCTCTATAATTCTTCCTTTTGGATATCCTCCTACACCTAAAGCTAAGTCTACCCCTAGAGAACCTGACGAAATCACTTCAACTTCTTCAACAGCTGTATCTCCTAATTTCATTACAGTACCTTTACCGTAAGTTTTATCTAGTTTGTCTAGCGTTAGCTGTAACGCTTTTAGTTTTGCTTCTTTATCTGCACTCATTTTATTACAAAAATAGGTTCTTACTGATGTAAAAGTAATATAATTTATTTACTTGCCAAGAGTGTATAATCATTATGCTATAAATTATAGCAGTTTTATGGAAGTAAACTGCTACATTATTCAGTATTGTGATAGCTTTTGTTTTTAATTCTTTTTTTTGTGTAAGCTTTAGCCATGTACCTTAAGGGAATAGCTGGCTATTTAAGTACTTCGCGTAGGGGGGAATTTGCCTGGAGTACGCATAGGGGTTTGTCAATCTCAGAGGTAGATTTTGTTCTTTTTCGCTCACTGCTAATTTGTGTTACTTGGCTTTTTCAGAATTGACTTGTAAGTAATTTTAGGTGATATGATCGTGATTTTTAAACAAAAAAGAACACCCCAATGAGCACTTTGTTCGTTGGGGTGATATAAAATTGAAAACTTGTTAGTTATCTTGCTTTTTGAATGTTTTATAGCAGATTAATGCGATGACAAGCCCTACGATGATTATTACTCCCCATAGTATAATAGATTGTATGGCGTTATTTGCTTTTTTTATTTCCTCCGGACTTGCTTTTTGAAATTGATTGAATTGAAAATCATGAGTCTCTACTATAGGAAGTGATGACGGTATATCATTTTTAAAGTGTTGTATATCATATTCTGGGGTATCATACTCGTCTCCTATTATATTTACAGTATACGACGTATTGGCATTTAGGTAAGCTGTAGCGAAGCGTGTTAATGAATATGTATTAACTGCTTTGACTACTAAGGGGGTATTATCTCCATTGTAGATTTCGATATACGGATTCTGTACTAATATATCATCTAGTATAAACTCATTTCGATTTTTAGATGAGAGTATAAATGAGATATTAGTTTTAGTTAGAGAGTCTCTTAAAATCGCTTTTCGATAATAATCTTTTGGAGAGTCTATTTCTATTAATAGCTTATTTAGCCTATATTGATATTGTTGTTTTGCAAAGTATAGTATAGACGTTTTGTTTTTATTGTTGACTTTACTATCTGCATACTTTAGTAAAGTAGGGCTAAACTGTCCATAGGTTTTTGTATCTACAGCAGTGCTTACTTTATTGAGTTTTAAAGGAGCGGATTGATTATTGATCAATTCCATCTCATAGTATTTATAGCGACCTTCTGGTATAGTGATAAACAAAGTTACTTCACTATCATTTGACGATGTATAAGTATAAATAGGAGTTTTTTGTTTTACTATAAACCAGCTTTGATTGTCATTACTTCCACGTACAGATGCGTGTATAGATACGTCCGCTTTATTGATATTGATGTAAAAGTCTGAGACCTTTTTTGCTTCAGGATTGTGTATAACAAATCGATTAATACTATCTCGTTCTACTAAGGTAGATGTTTGGTATTCAATGATTTTTGTTTCTTTAGAAGTCGGTTGTACATTTCTGATAAAGTATGGTACTTCTGTTGTTGCAAAACTTAAACTATCTCGTTGCATTATACGCAGGTTAGAGAAGTTGCTACTAGCTTCACCTGCTATTCTATTGTCTAGTTTAATATTGTAATAACCACTCTCTGTTATAGGAGCAATAGTAGTTGTATATGTTTTGGATTGAGCATGTCCTACTTGAGTACTTAAAAAGTAGGTACTCAGTATGACAAGCGCTATTGTATATATTTTTTTCATTAGAGATTCTTTAATTATTACTCCTTTGTGATAGATGAGGTATCATTATTTTGATCTTGGTCTTTGACAAGAAGCTTTATGCGTTCCATCATAAATGAAACAACTAATAAGATTATACCTAAGATGACAAATGAGATTATCTTTCCACCTTGAGTCATGTTCCAGACATCGTACAAGTAAAATTTAGCAATGATTAATGCAAAACTTCCTAAGGATAACTTTCTCAAGTCAACATCGTTTTGTTTTATTCCTACAATCATCGGAACCATAGCTAATAATCCCCATAAAATTGGGTAACCATACGAATGTACATTACTTAAAATAGAAGTATATCTTTCGACATCATTAATTATCCAAATGCTGAGGTTGTCAAGTTCTACAGACAAGGTACTTACTATGCTGACAAACAAGATGATTAGGTAAATGATTCTATTTTTTTTATCTGCTTGTTTCTGCCTTTTGTATAACCAAATTAGCAAGGACATACCTACCACAATAGCTATAAAATGGATTAGAAAATAGGCTTTAGGATATACATCTCGCATGAAGATCTCACTGCGAAGATGGCTTATCCTTATGTTGTATATCAACAGGAGTATGACCGTTACTGCGAAGATAATTTGATAGTATGCTTTACTAAAAGACTGTTTGTATCTGAGTACAAAAATGAAGGTGTAGAAAAGAGTAAAGGTGATTATAGCTACGTTTTTAAACGTTTGCATATAAGCTGTCGGGCTTAAGTTTTCAATTCTAACCGTTATTTGATATCTTAATTCTAAAATAGGAACAATATATAGCAGTGCTAAGAAGGATACTGACATGATTTGATGAATGTTAGTATTTGATAGCATTGCTATGTTTTTCAATCCCTTAGTTTCACTTTCGTCTATTTCGCTTTTTGCTGCTAATCTTTTAATCACATAAACAGACAGTATAAAAAAGATACCAGTCATTGTAAATTTATTTATTATAATTGGCAAAATTGGAGTAGGATCCAAATCCTCGTATATTTCCACAGGATTGAATAGTGTTGCAGAATAAATATAGGAAATCAAGGTAAGTATGGATAGGATAAAGAATCCCATGCGGAACAAATTAACCTTGGTTTTATTCCAAATGAAATATAGTACAGCCATCTCCACTGCCCAGGCTACTGTGATATAGTTTCCATCTAATTGCATGGGAATACTCAAGGAAACAAATCCTACTATTAATCCCAATAGTGTGTAGCCTAAATTTGAATGAACTTCAAATTTTGTTGTTTTCTTTATGATAACCAAAAAGGCTACATTTATCAGTGCTAATAATATAAGATATACCCCCAGGTAGTTAACCTCCGTTTTGTTGTGGAAAATTTTGATAGCATTTATTAAAATAATGATATTTAATAGCGAAAAGAATATAAGTTGTCTTATTTGAATCTTTTCGATATTGGTTTTGAGGTAGCGCAGAACCATAAAACCACCCAATTGTATAAAAAACAAGATATTGAATATGGCAGCAGACAAGATGTAATCTACTTTATATTTGGATACTACCCATGTATAGAAGTATAAGATAGTTAAGACGTAACTAAATTTGTTTACAATAAACCATTCCTTTTTGTAGGCAACAATTAGAACACCACTGTTTAGTAGTAAAATGTAAGAGAAAAGGACTAAATGATTGCCTGAGCCACTACTCACTAAAAGCGGAGCTAACATCCCCCCAATCAACCCAAATATAGTCAGTTCTTGTCGCTTATATCCAATTGAAAGTAGTACACAGAGTACGGTGATGATGATTAAAATAACAAAAGCTGTAATCTGATTAAATACTTCATATTCTCTAAAAGCAATGGTAATCGTAACATAAAATGTTGCAAAACCACCTCCCATGAGTATGGAGGAGAAGGCGTGATATTTCTGACTAAGTTTATGGGCGATTCCTATTAAAATTCCCCCTGTTAGTATTCCGATGGCAACACGGCCAATTTCATTTATCCAATTTTGATCAATTGCATATTTAACAAAGAAACCTATCCCTAATACGAGTGTGAAAATTCCAATAGTGTTAAGCCAATTGATATTCTTTAACTGTTGTAATAGTTTATTTTGAAAATGATCAGTAGATGTTGCAGTTGTGATCTTTGTCGGTTTTGTGTCCTCTTTCTTAATTTCAGGAGCACTTATTTTCAAAATATTTTCTGAAATCTTCGGTTCTATTTTTTCCTCAGTAGGAGGTACAGCTTCTTGTTTTATTGGCTCATCGACCTTTTTGTAATTTTCTTTTTGTGCCGTATCAGTGGAGCGAACTTCTGGTATTGGAGCACGCTCTATAGGATTAGATATTGGTGCAACAGGTCTTTTTGTTTCTTCCTTTTTTGCAGGTTCAGGTGTTTGTATAGGTTTTTTTGCTATCTGATCTGCTGTTCCTAATGTCTGCTCGAGGCGCTGCATCTTTTCATATAAACCATTTAACATACTCAAAGCTGTATTGACTTTTTTGTTTGTACTGTCTATATTATTATTTAGTCCTTTTACCTTACTGTTTATAACGAGTAATAGTACAATGATTGCTATAAAGCAAAGTGTTAAAAAACCATCCATACATGCGTAGTTTAAATGAATAATAGTTCTTGAAGTTCCTATCTCGCAAATTCAAGTAGTGTTATTTTGTAAAATTAGTTAAATAATAATTATAAATATAAGTATGTGTTAATTATGATAGGATATTATATTTTGTTTAAACAAAAGAGTATTTGAAATAAAAAAAAGAAGTTAACTATAAAATTAACTTCTTTCGTATACGTTGAGTGTTTGGTTTTACTTAATGAATGTAAATGTTTTATTTGACCATTCTCCGATAAGTGGCAATGGTTTTGATTCCCCTTTCAGAGCATTGAGGATGCCAATGATCCAAAGCACTAATATGACTAATCCAACTAAACCTAAGAACGATAGAGCAGGTACAATTTTTACCACAATATTTAAAACTACGTTTAATACTACTGATGCAATCATTACTCCAAATGATTGTCTGAGGTGATACTTTAAAAAATTATCTGCTTTTTCTTTTCCCATAAAATAGGCTATTAACCATCCGATAATTGTAATGTATGATACAATTGCAAGTGTTTTATTATTCATTTTTCGATTTTTTACTGGAGCAAATATCTATAGAAATCTTACAATTATCGTCAATTATAGGTGTAAATGGGGCGAAAATGGCTGATTATAGGGAGTTTTTAGGCTACTTTTGACAGTTCTTTTTTTTGATCGATCATGGTATGTGATGTTGTCGGTTTTGTTTGGTAGGCAGTTTTTCGTTGTTAATCTTAGTAGGTTTAGGATAACTGCTTTTTTAAAGAATGGATTGATAATTAGTGTTTTAAGTATTTTTTTTGATGTTCAATTCTCATTTGTCAATCAAAATAGTATCTTTGCACCGAAATTCTTCCATTTAGAATTTCAAACATATATAATCTACACTTAAAAGTATATAGCATGCAACTGTATAACACATTAAGCGCAGAGGAAAGAGCAGAACTTATCGAACAAGCGGGAGAGAACCGTTTGACTTTATCTTTCTATGCGTACGCCAAAATAGAAAACCCACAACAATTTAGAGATGACTTATTCCTGGCTTGGGATGCATTAGACGCTTTAGGACGTACTTATGTAGCTCATGAGGGGATCAATGCTCAGATGTCTGTACCTGCATCTAAGTTTGATGCATTTAGAGAGACTTTAGAGCAATACGACTTTATGAAAGGTATTCGCCTGAATGTAGCTGTAGAGCAAGATGACTTATCATTCTTAAAGCTAACAGTAAAGGTTAGACACAAGATCGTAGCAGACGGATTGAACGATGATACATTCGATGTGACGAATAAGGGAATTCACTTAAAGGCAAAAGAATTCAACGAGTTATTAGAAGACCCGAATACGGTAGTAGTGGACTTTAGAAACCACTATGAGAGTGAAGTAGGGCACTTCGTAGGAGCGATTACTCCAGACGTGGACACATTCCGTGAATCACTGCCAATCATTAAAGACCAGTTAGAAGACATCAAAGAGGAGAAAAACCTACTGATGTACTGTACAGGAGGTATCCGCTGTGAGAAAGCATCCGCTTACTTTAAACACAACGGGTTTAAGAATGTTTACCAATTAGAAGGAGGTATTATCGAATACACTCGTCAGGTAAAGGCGGAAGGATTAGAGAGTAAGTTCATCGGAAAGAACTTCGTGTTTGACCACCGTTTAGGAGAGCGTATCACAGACGATATTATCTCTAACTGCCACCAGTGTGGTAAACCATGTGATACTCACGTAAACTGTGCAAATGAAGGATGTCATTTGTTATTCATTCAGTGTTACGAATGTGCTGAGCAGATGCACGGATGTTGTTCTGATGAGTGTTTGGATATTATCCAAATGCCTATAGAAGAGCAAAAGCGCCTGCGCCAAGGAGTACAAAAAGGAAACTTAGTATTCAAGAAAGGGCGTTCGGAGGCATTAAAGTTCCAGAAAGAACGCAAAGCTACGGATGAAGTGAAGGCAGTGAAAGTAAGTGCAGTAACACAAATCCGCAAGAAACAAGCAGAGCGAAAAGTACTTATTGGTACAGCACAGCATTACTTTACTAAAGCAAGTGTAGGGCAGTTTATTGTTGACAAGGAGTTAAATGTTGGAGATAAAGTAGCTATCGTAGGGCCTACTACAGGTGATGAGAGACTAACAATAGAGAAGATGATGGTAAATGGAGCGGAAGTTAGTACAGCTAATAATGGAGATAAGATGACTATGGAATTAGGTTTCCGTATTCGTAAAAACGACCAATTGTATAAAATAATAGATTAAGCATTAAGAATATGACAGTTTCAGGAAGAGTAGAGCTTATGGCTCCTGCAGGTAACTTCGAGTCTTTACAGGCCGCGTTAGATAACGGTGCAGACTCAGTGTATTTCGGAGTAGACCAGTTAAATATGCGTGCGCGTTCTACGGTAAACTTTTCTATTGATGATTTAGAAGAGATTGCGAGAAGATGTAAAGAGAAGAATGTACGTACTTATTTGACGTTAAACACTATCGTTTATGACCACGACTTATCAGTGGTTAAGACTTTATTGAATAAGGCAAAAGAGGCAGGGCTTACAGCAGTGATCGCGTCTGACCAGGCAGTGATCGCATCTGCAAGAGCGATCGGGTTAGAAGTACATATCTCTACTCAACTAAATGTCACAAACATTGAGACTGTTAAGTTTTATAGCTTATTCGCTGATACGATCGTGCTATCTCGCGAGCTGAGTTTGCGACAAGTAAAAAAGATCACTGAAGCTATCGAAAGAGAACAGGTGAAAGGGCCTTCTGGTAATTTGGTAGAGATAGAGATCTTCGGTCATGGAGCTTTGTGTATGGCTGTATCAGGGAAGTGCTATTTAAGCCTTCACTCACATAACTCTTCTGCAAACAGAGGAGCGTGTAAACAAAACTGTCGTAAGAAATACACGGTAATAGACCAAGAGAGTGGTTTTGAGATCGAGATAGACAATGAGTATATGATGTCACCTAAGGACTTATGTACCTTAGATTTCTTAGATCAAGTGATCGATGCAGGAACCAAAGTACTGAAGATAGAGGGTAGAGGTAGAGCTCCTGAGTATGTAGCAACTGTGATTCGTACCTATCGTGAGGCTATCGATGCTATCGCTGATGGTACTTACTCTCAAGAGAAAGTAGCAGAGTGGATGAAAGCTTTAGAAACGGTATATAACCGTGGATTCTGGAGTGGATATTACTTAGGACAGAAATTAGGAGAGTGGAGTGACAACCCAGGTAGTAATGCCACTCAGAAAAAAGTGTATGTAGGTAAAGCGGCTCACTATTTCCAAAAAGCGTCTATCGGAGAGTTTAAAATTGAAGCTTATGATATCAAGATTGGTGATAAGATCTTGATTACTGGACCGAGTACAGGAGCACAAGAGTTGATCGTAGAAGAACTATTCGTCAATGAGCAGAAGGTAGAGAAAGCGACTAAAGGAGATGACTGTACAATCAAAATTCCGTTTAGAATTCGCTTATCTGATAAGCTGTATAAAATAGTAGAGGCATAATGGTCATAGTTACGCTACAACGCGATAAGTGTATCGGATGTAATTATTGTGTTGAGGTTGCTCCTCAGCAGTTTCAGATGTCTAAGAAAGACGGAAAGACTGTCTTATTGAAATCTGTGAATAATAAGGGATTTCATACACTTAAGTCGCCAGATTATACTATTTTAGAGGCATGTGAACAAGCAGAGAAAGTTTGTCCAGTACATATCATTACCGTAAAAGATGTATAAGATGAGAAAGATATATTATTTAAGTACTTGTACGACATGTAAGCGTATCATGGCTGAAATGCCTGAATTAGATACGTTTGAACTACAAGAGATTAAGAAGAATCCTGTGACAGCAGCACAGTTAGAAGAAATGTATAAGCAAGTGGGTAGTTATGAAAAACTATTCAATAAGCGTGCTCAACTGTACAAAAGCGAAGGATTAAAAGACAAGAATCTTCAAGAAGATGATTTTAAAAAGCTTATTCTGGAGCAATACACTTTTCTAAATCGCCCAGTAATGTTTATCGATGGTAACATTTATGTCGGGAATAGTAAGAAAGTAGTAGAGGCTGCTATCGAACAAGTAAAGAATAAATAGTAGGCATAAACCTGCTAATAACTAATGGCCAACAGCAATGTTGGCCATTTTTTGTTTGGTTATGTAGTGGTAGGACAACATTTGAAGTCTCGTAAAGACAAAATTATTTCTTCTTGTAAGGCAACTAATCTTCTTATTGCTATTTTATGTCAATGTTTTTTATTCAATAATTATTTGGGATAAATATTGGTATAAGTATAGACGGTATGTCGTTTTTATTTGATTTCTTTCATTTAAGGGATTGTATTATAAATGTTAATTT
>NZ_WSPP01000215.1:0-5775 GCF_009767705.1 Myroides sp. LoEW2-1
ATATTAAAAAAGCTGAGAGTCGCATTGCAATTGCGCGATGATCAAATAGTAGAGATTTTAGAATTAGTTGACTTTAGAATATCTAAAGGAGAAATAGGCAATTTCTTTAGAAATGATGAACATCCTAAATATGTAGAATGTGGTGATCAAATCTTGCGTAATTTCCTTAATGGATTAGTAATCCACCTTAGAGGTACGAAGGAAAACCCTAAGAATCCAAAAGAAGTTTTAGAAGGACATAAAAAAACTTTTACTAAAGATAAAAAAAGTACTACTGTCAACTCAAAAGAAGATAAAGGCAATAAGTCTAAGTCAAGACCTAAAACTACAAATTCAAGTAAGAAGAACAATCCTAAAACACCGCTTTCAGGATTCAAGTTTAATAATGGAAAACAAAAAAGAGATTAAGTAATCTCTTTTTTTTTAGACCCGCTAATTACATTAGTAGAAAGCAAAAAAAAGAGCTATCAATATTGATAGCTCTTTTTTATTTTGTGTATGTAAATCAATTAAGATAATGCAACTTTAACTTGATCTGCAGCTTCTTGGAAAGCAACAGCTGATAAAATAGGCATACCTGATTTGTCAATTAATTCTTTTGCCAATTCAGCATTTGTTCCTTGTAAACGTACAATAATAGGCACTTTAATATCGTCACCCATGTTTTTGTAAGCATCAACAACACCTTGAGCAACACGGTCACAACGAACGATACCACCAAAGATATTGATTAAGATAGCTTTTACGTTTGGATCTTTTAAGATAATACGGAAAGCAGTTTCAACACGTTTTGCATCAGCTGTACCACCTACGTCTAAGAAGTTTGCAGGTTCAAAACCAGCATACTTAATTAAGTCCATTGTAGCCATTGCTAATCCAGCACCATTAACCATACAACCTACAGTACCATCTAAATCAACATAGTTTAACCCTGCTTCTTTAGCCTCAACTTCGATAGGTCTTTCTTCTGTAATATCTCTATACTCTGCATAAGTTTTCTGTCTGTATAATGCATTGTCATCTAAAGTAACTTTAGCATCAACAGCTAAGATTTTATCATCTGATGTTTTCAATACTGGGTTAATTTCGAACATTGAAGAATCACTTCCAATGTAAGCTCTATATAAAGCATCTACGAATTTAACCATTTCTTTAAAAGCATTACCAGATAACCCTAAGTTAAAAGCAATTCTTCTTGCTTGGAATCCTTGTAATCCTACAGCAGGATCAATTTCTTCTTTAAAGATTAAATGTGGAGTTTTCTCAGCTACTTCTTCGATATCCATACCTCCTTCAGTAGAGTACATAATCATATTACGTCCTTTAGCTCTATCAAGTAATACAGACATATAGAATTCACTTGTTTCGCTTTCACCTGGATAGTAAACATCTTCAGCTACTAAAACACGATTAACTCTTTTACCCTCTGGTGGAGTTTGTGGAGTAATTAAATCCATACCGATAATCTTACCAGCGATTTCTTTTACTTCGTCTAAGTTTTTAGCCAACTTAACTCCTCCTCCTTTACCTCTTCCTCCTGCGTGGATTTGAGCTTTAATTACATACCAACTTGTACCAGTTTCTTCTGTAAGTTGTTTAGCTTTTTCAACTGCCTCTTCTGCGTTGTTAGCCACTAATCCACGTTGTACTCTTACACCGTAGCTAGCTAATATTTCTTTACCTTGAAATTCATGTAAATTCATAGTGTGATACGTTTAGCTTTTTAAATAAACAGATACAAAAATAACAATTCAGTTTGAATTCCCCTAATTTAAAATAGGGAACTGTCATATTTTACAGTCTATTTAACCTTGTTTTATCTATTTTATTAATTAATTCTAATTTTTTGTTGATTATAATATATCAATTTCTCCTTTTCCCTGGCGGATAACCTCTGGTTCGTAGCCAGATAAGTCTATTACTGTAGACGCTGTATTATCTCCATAACCTCCATCAATAACTACATCAACAAGATTTTGCCATTTTTCGAAAATAAGTTCTGGATCAGTTGTATACTCAAGTACTTCATCTTCGTCATAAATTGACGTTGATACAATAGGATTTCCCAATCGCTTAACTATATCCCTTGCAATATTATTATCAGGTACGCGAATACCTACTGTCTTTTTCTTTTTAAACTCTTTAGGCAAATCATTATTTCCCGGAAGAATAAATGTATAAGGCCCAGGCAGGGCTTTCTTAAGAATTTTAAAAGTAGAAGTATCTATTTGCTTTACATAATCAGATATATTACTTAGGTCATAACAGATAAAAGAAAAGTTTGCTTTCTCTAACTTCACTCCTTTTATCTTTGCGATCCTTTCTAAAGCCTTTGTATTGGTAATATCACACCCTAACCCATAAACCGTATCGGTAGGATAGATAACAAGGCCTCCATCTCGAAGGATTTTCACGACCTTGTCTATTTCTTTTTCATTAGGATTATCTGGATATATCTTTATAAACTGTGCCATAACTTTTTATTACAATTTACGATAATACACGTAGCTTAGCAAATCTCAACAGTAGTTTTTTAATTCCTCCTACATCAAATCTAATCTCAGCTTTTCGATCTGCTCCTACACCTTCTAAGTTTAAAATTTCTCCTTTACCAAAACGCTCATGCATGACCATATTCCCTACTGCCAAATCTCCATTATTCACATTACTCACCTCCTTCTTACTACTGTCAATTGGCTTTAACCTTCTAATATTTCTATCAACTTTTGGTTCTTCATTCTCCGTAATATAAGCTGGAGGAGTTCCACCTACTGGTTTTTTTAATCGCAGCTTACTCTTATCCGCATCGCCAAAAATATCAGTATTCATCATAGGCTTATATCGATAATTAGTCTCAACAGGAGTTAAGTACTCTAAGTACTGATCATCAATCTCATCAATAAAACAAGAAGGATCACTATCTACCAATTTACCCCAACGGTAACGAGATTGCGCATAAGTCAAATAAGCTTGATGTTCGGCCCTTGTCAAAGCCACATAGAACAACCTTCTTTCTTCTTCTAATTCTGCTCTTGTACTTTTACTCATTGCACTTGGGAATAAATCTTCCTCCATTCCCACGCAAAATACCGTAGGAAATTCTAACCCTTTTGCCAAGTGAATAGTCATAAGCGCTACTCTATCATCATCTCCATTGTCTTTATCTAAATCCGTAGCCAAAGCAACATCCTCCAAGAACTCCCCTAAAGCACCTCTTGCTCCATCAATCTCTTTTTGACCTTCAATGAAATCTTTGATACCATTTAACAACTCCTCAATATTCTCCATTCTTGTAATTCCCTCTGGAGTAGTATCTTTTCTCAATTCCTGAACAAGTCCCGTTTTCTTTACTACATGTTCAGTCAATTGATAAGCATCCATCGTCTGTTCTTGTGCTTGAAATGCTTTAACCATATTGACAAAGTCAGATAATTTACCTCTTGTTCCTGCAGTTATCTTAAGATCAATCTTATCGATATGTTCCATAACTTCAAAAATAGATCTCTTATAGTGATTTGCAGCAATAGTAAGTTTATCTAGTGTCGTAGCTCCAATTCCTCGAGCAGGATAGTTAATTACGCGAACTAATGCCTCTTCATCTTTTGGATTAATGATCAAACGCAAATAACTAAGCACATCTTTAATCTCTTTTCGCTGATAAAAAGATAAACCTCCATAAATTCGATAAGGAATGTCTTTTTTACGCAAAGCATCTTCCATCGCACGAGATTGTGCATTGGTTCTATACAATATAGCAAAATCACTATTGTTTTTTTGCCCTTGCATTTTCTCCTCAAAAATCGTTGAGGCTACAAATCGCCCTTCTTCACCATCGGTTAAAGAGCGGTGCACTTTAATCTTCGGTCCGAAATCATTTGCTGTCCAAACAACCTTTTCAAGTTTAACTCTGTTTTTATCAATTACAGTATTTGCCGCTTCAACAATATTGCGTGAAGAACGATAATTTTGCTCTAATCGATACGTTTGAACCCCCTCATAGTCTTTTTGGAAATTCAATATATTATTAATATTTGCTCCCCTAAAGGCGTAAATACTCTGTGCATCATCACCAACAACACAAATATTCTGAAATCGATCAGACAAAGCCCTAACAATCAAATATTGTGAGTGATTTGTATCTTGATACTCGTCTACCAAAATATATCTAAAGCGATCTTGATACTTAGCCAACACATCTGGAAACATATTCAACAGCTCATTTGTCTTTAACAATAAGTCATCGAAGTCCATAGCTCCCGCTTTAAAACACCTATCAACGTAGTTTTGGTAAATATCTCCGATTCTCGGACGTTTACTCATAGCATCCGCTTCCAGAAGCTCAGGATTTGCAAAATAGGCTTTAACTGTAACTAAACTATTCTTATACGACGAAATTCTACTGAGAATTTCCTTTGGTTTATATACATCTTTGTCAAGCTGCATTTCCTTGATTATTTGCCCAATCAAGCGTTGACTATCTTGAGAATCGTAAATAGAAAAGTTACTTGGATATCCCAATCGATCAGCTTCACTTCTCAAAATTCTCGCAAATACCGAGTGGAAAGTACCCATCCACAAATTCTTTGCTTCTGTACTCCCTACGATTTGTGAAATCCTCGCTTTCATTTCTCGTGCTGCTTTATTGGTAAAAGTTAGCGCGAGAATGTTAAATGCATCTACACCTTGATGCATCAAGTATGCTATACGCAAAGTCAATACTCTTGTTTTTCCTGAACCTGCACCAGCAATCACTATCATCGGCCCCTCTTTTTGTAAAACAGGCGCCCTTTGTGCTTCATTTAACTGATCAATATAATTTTGCATATCCTTTTTTCATAAAAAGCCAAAAATACAATTACTCTCCCTTTATAACAAGTTTTTTGAATACATAAAAAAGTTTATGCCCAAGTATTATATTGTTTATTTTTGTAAAAATTTCGCATTATGAACTTAACTTTTTTACTTGAATTAATTAGTTACACTATTCCTGCTTTGGTTGTTGCCGCATTATCTTATGTTTATTTTGACGCCATTCTGAAAAGACAAAGTCAAAGAGATAAATACATCATCGATTCCCTACAAAACAACAAGACAATTGATACAATAGCTTTGCGATTACAAGCTTATGAGAGATTAACTATTTTTATTGAGAGAATTGATTTGCAAAAATTACTATTGAGAATACAATTGCAAACAGATGACAAAGCTTTGTATAGCTTAGCACTGATACAACACATTACACAAGAATACGAGTATAATATTTCACAACAAGTATATGTTTCTGAAGAACTGTGGACTTTGCTTACCCAACACAAAAATGCAATTGTCAGCTTGATACAGCGTTCTTCAAACCTACATAATATTGACAATCCATTGAATTTACAACATTTATTAATAAAGGAAAGTCAAACTATGGCTAACAGTACTTCTATTTGTTTAACCGCAATCAAAACGGAAGCTAAGCAATACTTATAAAAAATAAACACTATATAAAACATAAAAAATCTACTATGAAGAAAAACATCATTATCCTAAGCACTTTGGCACTTTTTTTAAGCTCTACCCTTACAGAGAATGCTTATGCCCAAAAAGTAACAGACATTATTGGCAATATCAGTCAAGATAAAGTAGCAAAAGGATTAAAAGAAGCTTTAGATAAAGGGATTGAACAACGTATCCACCCGACCAAGCCCATATTTCATAAGCTAACGTAAGGTAGTAAGTTTGCTTGAAATAATAAAGAGATGAGCAAACAAGAAATAATGTACTCTCATG
>NZ_WSPP01000216.1:0-2008 GCF_009767705.1 Myroides sp. LoEW2-1
AACTATAAATAAGCTGTTTTAGATTAAAACATACTTGTTTGTAACTGTAACTAGTAACTCTTGTTATAATAACAATATACACTCTTTTTTTATAAGCTCCCCGCACAAAGACCTCCACTTATCCTTGCAAGAGAAGTAATCTTGTCCTTATTATAAAAATCAAAAGATGCATGTATTTAAGCTAATAGCTAAATGAGATATGTTTTAATCTTAGGTCTTTTATAGGGTATTTTTAACTCAAAAATTTAATATTATGGTAAGAATTATCAACTACAAAAAGAGACAAACAGAAGAGGGTAAAGAGTTCTGTGTTTTAGAAATTAGTGGAGGAATAGAAATGATAAAGAGTAAAACCTCTAATCAATTCTATGCTACAGTTAAGAAAGCTTTTATATCATCTACATTTGATGAAGATACATGTAAAGCTTTAATAGGTACAGAAATGTCAGGTAATGTGACTAGACAAGAATGTGAACCTTATCAATACATAAATAAGGACACAGGAGAAGTACTAATGTTAACTCATAGATACCAATATGAACCTGAAGAAGTAAAAGCACAAGATCAGTTCATAGATGATTTAATTAAAAATGGAGTATCTATTTAAATACTTTATTTATAAATACACCTGAACAGCTAAAAGTTTAGGTGTATTTTATTTTTAGTGAGAATGAGTATTTACCTAAATAGTTCCCTAAATACTCTTTTTCTGCAGAAGCATTAAATATAAAGATATAATATAATAGCTATTTATGTCAGTAGCTATATTTTAGTTAAGTTTTCTAAAGGCATTTCTAGTGCAGAAGCTATTCTATAAAGTGTAAAAATGGTAGGATTGGTTCTACCTGACTCTATTCTAGAAATATTAGTAGTATCAATATTCCCCTCCATTAAACCTACTAATTCTACTTGAGACAAGCCTTTTAACTCTCTAGCTTTCTTTACATTTAGACCAATAGTTTTTAGTAAATCTTCTTTATTCATACTTGACATATTTGACAAGCTCAAGGAAAGATTTATATTTGCTTAAATTAATGTCATATATGACAATATTTAATTAGTACCTTAAAATTTATTAATAATGAATTTACTTATACAAAGACTATTTTTAATAGTTTTATTCTTTTTTACTGTAATAGGATACGCACAAGATAGAGTAAACATGAATACAAGGAGTCTACAATATCAATTACTTGTAAACTATGCTGTTGCTAGACAGAATCTGGATTACTTTAAAGCCCCTATAGCAAATGGTTTACTTAGTACAGATTTATCTAATGATGCTAGAGATGTAACATATACTTATCAAATGGCAGGCTCTGATAGGTTGTTAGTTAGTAAAGACTTTATCTCCAATGTAATAAATCAAGTGATTTTTATAATCATGCCTGAATTAACGAATGGAAATGTAACTTTCAATACATATAGTAATCTAATAAACTATTTAAATAAATCTTATCCTATAATACAAGTAAGTAAAAGTTGGGAAAAAGGAATAATGAGTATTAATATGCACCTGCAAGATGATGGTATAGCTATTTTAATAATATCATATATATAGTTGAAATAAAATAATTAACTTAACATAATTTCATTAATATAATCTAAATGGAAAGTATTAAAAAAACACCTCTATTTGAGTCACCTAGAAATTTTACAGTTAATAAATTACCTGAAGATGTAAAGAATCAATTAAGAGATATTACAGATAGTACTGCTAAAAGATTAGATAATGAATTAGGTAAAGAAGCTCAATTTGAAGATTATGTTAAAGATTTTATAGAACAAACTACTTTTAAGCAAGTAGATGAAGCATATAACTCTTTAAAACTTGCTTGGAATTTAATAGGTAGAGATATTTCTAATGCTGATGCTGTATATAATAAATTTTATAATTCAGAAGCTATACATGAAAATCTTTATGAAGCTTATTTAGAGAACTCTAATCCAATACAAAACTCTTTAATAGAAGTTGATTCAAATGAGTCTCAGTACACTAACCCTGTAG
>NZ_WSPP01000217.1:0-1755 GCF_009767705.1 Myroides sp. LoEW2-1
ATTATACTACTTTTCTATCCATTTTTTAAAATCATTAACTTTTTCGCGGCTTACGATTAAATCATCATCATCAAAATTCTTTAAATTTACCTTTAATCTGGAATTGGAAAAAGCATGGATTTCGTGAATTGACACTAATGATATAATGAACTTTCGATTAATGCGGAAGAAATCATTTGGAGATAAGTGCTTCTCAATCTCCTCTAAAGAATAATCTGTTAAATAGTTTCTTCCCTCATTGGTCTTGATATAAGTCGCTTTATTTTCGCTAAAAAAACACATAATATCAGTAGTACTGATAATTTTAATCTGCATACCTATCTTCACAACAAAGCGCTCCTTGTACTCGATCACATTATTGGAGAGAAACTGGGTGAACATGGAGAGTTGTTCATTAAATCCAAAAATCGCTTGTTTATTATTTTTGAACTTTTGAATGGCTTGCTCTAATTCATCTGCTTGGATAGGTTTTAGCAAATAATCAATACTATTCAACTTAAAAGCTCTCAAAGCATATTCATCATAAGCTGTAGTAAAAATAATAGCACTATTCACTTTGACTTGTTCAAAAATCTCAAATGACAAACCATCTGACAGCTGTATATCTAAAAAGATGAGGTCTGGTTCTTTGTTAGAACCAAACCATTCTATAGCCTCTTCTACATTAGTCAATTTCGCATTTGGAAAATAACCTAACTTCTCTAACTTGCGCTCTAACGACCTTGCAGCGGGCTTTTCATCTTCTATAATCACTATATTAATTCCTGTCATATCGATTAACTTGATATTCGTATGTATTCTTTATTCTATCCATTTCCCTTCTCTCTACTCTATTTATCCAGCGATCTAAAAGGGGGATATAATCAGCAAAATGCAAGATTAGTTTAATTGTAATTACCGCAAACCAAATAGCAAAAAAGACAATTTGCAGCTTTTCGTCATTGTTTAAAAACACAATCCTAACATCTTCTATTTCCAAATGTTCAAGGTATTTTGTAAACAAGAGGACAATTGCAAAAAGTACAAATTGCAATACGAGATATACAGTCCTATTAGTATAACTAAAACGATAAGCTTTATACTTTTCACTAACCTTAGTTGACAGTTCCTTTTTCATAACTACTGCCAATTTGATTTATCATTTTTTCGATCTTCAACATATTCTCTCATCTTTTTATCCTCCCAATCTTTACCTAAAAAAAAACTGTAATTATATACTTTCATGGCATGTGATCCCAAACCAATCCCCCATGCAAACAACGGAATCAAACTCCACATAAAGGTTGCATCAGTAAGGATATTCATCATTATCAGGAAAGTATTTACTAAAAGGTAAGTAGTTAAATGCGAATAAAAACGCTTGTACTCTGCTACTTTTTTCTTTGCTTCAATTAGTAGATCTTGTTCATCTTCTTGTACATCAATAATTCTCATATGTTCAATTTTTTTGGTTAGTATAGGTATTTGTACTGTAAAGAAATCAGAAGACTCCTCTACTTTTATTGGTTTTGCTGTAAGTAAAGCATAACGACTTGCAATATTCTCTAATCCGATTCCCTTTCTTCCCTCTCTCAACTCTTTCTTACTAAGATTATTCTGAATTTTTAAATAGCCATCAGCTTGTTCAACAATTGTAATGTGAATAGGTTTTGCAGAAGTAGCCTTATTGTGTTTTATCACGTTTTCTAACAATAACTGCAAAGACAGAGGCACCACCTTTCCCCCTTCTTGCTTAACGCTTTCGGGAAAGTCAAA